>NZ_CP031153.1:5047500-5347500 GCF_003352465.1 Kordia sp. SMS9
ACCATATCAAACCTAGTAGGGCAGATACTAATGAAGCAACTAGAATTCCTATTTTGGCTGTGTTTAACAAATATTCATCTTTTAATGCAAGTTCTGCAATAAAGAGAGACATTGTAAAACCAATACCTGCCATCATTGCCATTCCGTAAATACTACTCCAACTTACACCTTCTGATAGTTTCCCAAGGTTTGTAAATACCATTAAGCGAGATAATATAGAAATCCCTATAAGCTTTCCAAGAACTAATCCGCAGATAATACCAATACTTACAGGATGTAATAGCATGGTATAGAAGTCCTCTGTTATTTCAACACCTGAATTTGCTAGTGCAAAAAGCGGTAATATGATAAAGTTCACTACTGGTGCCAACGAAAATTCTACACGTTGTAATGGTGTCCCTGCTCTTTTGGTTTCCAAAACAATTTTATGAAGTATTTCTTCTTGCTTTTCAGTTAAAAGGTCTTCATCATCTCCGCTAACGTTTTCAAAATCAGCCGCCCAATCTCTCAATTCATTTTTGTATTCTTTCTCCGTTATTTTACGTCTGGCAGGTATTGTGAAAGCGATCAATACGCCTGCTAAAGTTGCATGTATTCCAGAGAGTAATATTGCAATCCAAAGTCCTAAAACTCCAACAATGAGATAGAACCACATATTTCTTATTCTTAGATAATTTGCCAATATCATAACACCAAAATATATAGTTCCAGCAATAAGGCTATCCATATCTATCTCTGGGGTTAAGAAAAAAGCGATGACCAGTATTGCTCCGATATCATCTACAGTAGCTAAGGCTGTCAATAGTACTTTTCCATTGTTTGATATCGCTTTTCCTGCTAAAGCAACTACTCCTAACGTAAAAGCAATGTCGGTAGCCATTGGTATACCCCAAGCACTAGCTGCTTCGGTATTATAGTTTATGATGTAATATAATAAAGCTGGTATGATCATACCGCCTATTGCTCCTGCTATGGGTAAGCTTGCTTTTCGTATGGTAGACAATTCACCTGCAAGTATTTCTCGTTTAATTTCAAGTCCAATTGTAAAGAAAAAGACAGCCATGAGTCCGTCATTAATCCAAACATGTAATGATTCTGTAAGTGCAAAATTTTCAAAACCAATTGTGAATTTTTTTTCAAAAAAGTGAAAATACGTTTCCTTATATGGCGAATTAGCCCATACCATTGCTATAACTACCATTACGATCAAAAGAAATCCTTTACTAACTGGATTTGAAAACCGCATCTTGGTATTTTCAAGAAGTGTGTCGATTACGCTTTCTCTCAACTTTATGTAATTATTGTGTTATTTAATTGTGAAAAATTATCTATGAATTGACTATCATCATATTTTTTGTCATGATTAGAAAAGTTGTCATTCTTCATTAATGATGTAATATACATAAAATTTTGCAGTCTCTAATTCACACAAAAGTTGATTTTTTTGATTCCTAAATAATACCAATTTTAATTTAGGGTTTATCCTTTTTTTTGCGCTTCGGTTGACCATTTGTCTGTCAACTCAATGTAGGAGAAAGGCAAAGCTGATGGTTGTTTTTTAAGTTGATTGTTGTTAAATGCGCGTTGCAGAATGTCCTCTATGAGATAATCTTCATGATTGGATGCTGGTTTGAATTCTTTTTTGAGCGAAATGTCAAATAAATTCGCTGTTGTATTGTACCAAAAAGCTTTCCAACCACTTCGCAAGCGTTTTACAAGTTTGAATGCCGTTTCACCTGTTTGTCTGTGAATTAGTTTTACTAATATTTGTCCCTCCGTTTTGGTGAGCTTTTTTAACTTGCCTGTGAGTTCTTCTTCTATGAATTTTTGAATCCGCCTTGTATATTTTCTACGCTGTGATCTGGATTTTATTTTTTCTAATCGTTCATTTAATTTTACCAAACGTTCCGCTGCCAGTTTTGCGTATGGATATACTTTGAGTGTTTTTCTGCGCAAGATGAGATAACGAATGCGCTCTTCTTTAGAAGTAAATTTTAATTTATTGAATACGATCACCTGGTCCAATTCAATAGAAGTACGCGAGATAGAATCGCCTTTTATTATGAACGGTTTTAGTTTTGTACTGTCTTGCGAACTGATTTGGGCTTGACATACAAATGATATGAATAATATGATAAAACTTATCTTTTTCATGTAGGTTTTTAAAATTTTACCAAATTTTATATCAAAAGTAATAATTCATTCTGTTATAACTATTATATCTGTTTTAATATTGTTATTTTCGTTCGAATTAAATTAAATTTTATGGCAAAAAAGAAAATTATCAATAAAAAGTCATTGACTTTTTTAGAAAAATATTTGAATAATGCAGCTCCAACTGGATATGAATGGAATGGACAGAAAATTTGGATGGATTATTTGAAACCTTACGTTGATGAGTTTATTACAGATTCTTATGGGACTGCTGTCGGCGTTATTAATCCGAAAGCAAAATATAAAGTTGTGATTG
This sequence comes from Kordia sp. SMS9, assembly GCF_003352465.1. NCBI lineage: Bacteria > Pseudomonadati > Bacteroidota > Flavobacteriia > Flavobacteriales > Flavobacteriaceae > Kordia > Kordia sp. SMS9. Next base: position 5,049,971 of record NZ_CP031153.1, read on the forward strand.
AAGGACATGCAGACGAAATTTCGTGGTATGTAAATTATATTACTGATAATGGATTGCTGTATGTGATTCGAAATGGAGGAAGCGATCATCAAATTGCACCTTCGAAATGGGTAAATATTCACACAAATAAAGGAATTGTAAAAGGCGTTTTTGGCTGGCCAGCAATTCACACAAGAAATAGAGCCAAAGAAGAGCCGCCAAAGTTAGATAATATTTTTATTGATGTTGGTTGTTCCACGAAGAAAGAAGTGGAAGCCTTAGGCGTACATGTAGGTTGCGTAATTACGTATCCAGACGAGTTTCATGTGTTGAATAAGGATAAGTTTGTATGCAGAGCTATTGATAATAGAGCTGGTGGATTTATGATTGCAGAAGTAGCGCGCTTGTTACATGAGAATAAAGTGGAATTACCTTTTGGTTTGTACATTACAAATTCTGTCCAAGAAGAAATTGGGTTGCGCGGTGCTGAAATGATTACACAAACAATTAAACCAAATGTTGCCATTGTAACGGATGTTTGTCATGATACGACCACACCAATGATTAACAAGAAAACACAAGGAGAAACAAAAATGGGCGACGGACCTGTGATTTCGTATGCGCCTGCGGTTCAAAATAGATTGCGCGAACGCATCATAAAAACTGCTGAGAAGAAAGGAATTCCTTTCCAACGTATGGCTTCTAGCCGTTCAACAGGAACTGATACAGATGCTTTTGCCTACAGTAATGGTGGCGTTCCATCGGCGTTGATTTCATTGCCACTGCGTTATATGCACACTACGGTTGAAACTGTACATAAGAATGATGTAGAGAATGTAATTCGTTTGATTTATGAAACGTTATTGACTATTAAAGAAGGAGAAACGTTTAGTTATTTTGACTAGCATCATCTTTTAAAGAGCATGCATAGCTCTTCACTAACTTATATAAAAACCTCTTTTTGTTGCATTTACAGAAAGAGGTTTTTACATGTACTTATTTTAGTATCTTTCTAAAAAAATAATACTTAGACTTTACCCATTGAACAGTTTTTATCTACATAGAAATAGTATTTTTATTTTACTATTCTTTACCATATTCTCCTATTCTCAAAATAATACTACTTCCTATATTACTGAATACAATAATATCTATTTAAAAAATCCTGATGATGCCATAGTGCTTTGTGATCAATTAATAAATGCCCCAGAAAGTGACAAAAAAGCCTTCGGTTTTGCAGGAAAAGCGTATGTATATGTTTTGCGCGCGAATTTTGATTTGGCAGATACGTTCTTTACTAAAGCCATACACCAATTAGCGCTGGTTGATGAACATAAAACTGAAATTGAAGGATATATTTTCTACTTTCAAAGTTTGCGATATTTAGAAAGTCAAGAATTAGAAACTGCCATACATATTATGAACAACACTATAAATTCTTGTGGCGGAAATTGTTCTCCTTTATTGGAAATCAAACTGCAATCTGCATTAGGGAGACTTTATTCTTTATCTGATAAACTTTTAAAAGCTATTGAAATAAGCAAAGCATGCTTAGATAAGATTAAAAATGCGCCCAATTATTTGACAGATACTAGTTTACAAAAAGAATATCTGAAAGAATCAATTCATTTAGCGCATAGGAATATGAATGTGTATATCTATAAATTGAATGATAAAAAGTATGAATCTTACTTAGATTCTACACAACATTATACCGATGTAGCCAAAAAGTATGCAAAAAAACATCAAATTTCTTATTATGATGTTAACATATCTACACTGTATGGAGACATTAATTTTTATAGGAATGATTATAAAGTTGCCAAACAACATTATGAAGAAGTTCTAAAAGTCTATAAAGAACGAAAACGCAATAAAAGAGTAGCACAGGTTCTTTTTGTTATTGCCGAATGTGATTATTTTTTAAAAAACTGGAAGCCAGCAGCAGCGACTTTCCTCCAACAAATTAATGATGAAGTTTGGACTGAGTATCAACTTATAGATTTTGAAGCATTGTGCCATTTTTATTTGTTTAAAATTTATGAGCACACTGAACAACCACAAAAAGCGCTTCAATATGCTAACTCTTATGCCAAGAAAATAAAAGAACATTTGGAAACAAAAAATGCGTCTGATATTTCCATGAACACTTTAATAGAATATGAAAAGAGAGAAAAAGAAGTCAGCGTTTTCCGTGAAAATTATCAACATCAAAAAAAACAAAAGTATGTGTATTTGTATTTACTCCTTATTTCACTTGTGCTGATAGCTACACTTATTACGTGCTTTTTTAAAGTAAAAAGGCGAAATAAAAGAAATATGAGCCAACTTCATTTAAGGATTGCTCAGTTGCAGCAAGATGTCACAAAGCAACATACCTCTAAAACTTCCAACTCTTTAACGGATGAAAATGCGCTTAAACTTATTGAAAAACTTAAAAAACTAGAAAAAGAACAATTGTTTTTACAACCCAATTACACATTGGCTTTTGCCGCAAAAAAACTAAATACCAATTCAAGTTATTTGTCACAAACCGTCAACAATTATTTGAATTTGACGTTTTCGGAATATAGCAACAGACTTAGAATACAAAGTATTGTTCAACGATTGAAAGAGCAAAAACAGCTACGAAACTATACCATAGAAGCACTCGCTAAAGAAGCTGGTTACAAAAGTATTGGATCGTTTAATACGAATTTCAAAAAGTTATTAAAAGTAAAGCCTTCACAATATATAAACGAACTCAAACGGAATGATCGCTAGTCACTTTTCGCTTGTTATGCTTCTTTTCATTCTTTAAATAGCATGTTACCTCAGCACATCAGCATTCCAAATTAAAATGCTTAAAAACAGTTTTTTACACAAAATAATATACAGTCAATTTTATAAAATTGACCAAACTTCAATTGTTTTATTGCATACAACACTCCTACATTTGAAATGCAAATTAGTGTTACAACTACTCTAAAATTGTATCACATTAAAACATGTATTATGAAAAAACAAAATTTGAAAAACTTGTCTTTGAACAAGAAATCCATTTCAGCATTTAGCATTCAAAAACTCAATGGTGGCATAGACGTACCACTTGATGTAGAAGGAACAAATTGTGATTGTGATGATTTTACCTGTTGGAAAACATGTCACTGGTGCTCACGAGCTTGTTAACAAAATATGAGTTTGACCTATTGTAACGAACCAACGTTGCCATAATTCATACGCGCAAAATCAATTCAATTATACATAACACTAAAACCAATTTATTATGAAAAAAAAGAACATTAAAGGTCTGGAATTAAACAAAAAATCCGTTTCAAACTTAAATGAAGATGTAATTACTGGAGGAGATGACGGTATACGAAATGTAACCAACGGTTGTACAGATGGTTGTACTCCTTTTCAAACTGCTTGGAATTGCTCCAGAGGAAATTGTACAGGCGATTGTGGTGGTGGCGCTACTTATATCTGCTAAACTCGATTGTATGTATTCAAAATTTATAAATTTAACCTTATGATTCATAAATCGTAAGAATACTATTTTTTTATAGTGATAAACTTTTCATAACTTTAATATCTAACACATTAAAACCATAATCATGAAAAAAAGAAATCTAAAAGGATTGAAGCTTAACAAGAAGTTAATTTCAAACCTAAACGGAGAACAAATTGTTGGGGGAAAGTTCACCACTGGTTGTACTGATGGATGTTCACCTATTCAAACCGCATGGAATTGTACACGAACTGAGTGTTCAGATGATTGCGGAGGCGGTATTTCATTCATAGGTATCTGTGAGGAATAGTAAAAATCTGAAAAGTAGAAAAGCGACATTATATGTAATATGATGTCGCTTTTTTTTATGATATTTTGAGATGTTATCTTTTGATCTTTTGACTAGTTTTGATTCCGTATTTGTCAAATAAATATACTAACGAAGTCATGGTTGCTGCGCCTAATTCGAGTTCGCGTTTGTTGACTGCATCAAAAGTATCATTGGATGCATGATGGTGATCAAAGTAGCGTTGTGAATCTGGGCGCAAGCCTGCCAACACAATTTGATCATCTTTTAAAGGCCCGATATCTGCGCCGCTTCCGCCTTTTTCAAAGTAATGAATAAGATAGGGTTTGAAGAGTTGTCGCCAACCTTGAACTTGTGCAAAGTTTTCTTCAGAACAGTCAAACGAGAAACCTCTTGGCGTAAAACCACCTGCATCACTTTCTAAAGCAAAGATGTGCTTCTCCCCTTTTTCTTTGGCAACTTCTGCATATTTACGTCCGCCACGCAAGCCATTTTCTTCGTTCATAAATAATACGACTCTGATGGTACGTTTTGGTTGATATCCGGTTTTTTTAAGCAAACGTACTACATCCATACTTTGTACGACACCTGCACCGTCATCGTGAGAACCATCGCCTAAATCCCAAGAATCTAAATGTCCGCCAACAATGATAATTTCATTTGGAAACTCGCTTCCTTTGATTTCTCCAATGACATTGTGTGACAACACGTCTTCGTATTGTTTGCAATGTTGTGAGAACATAAATTTTGTCTTCGAATTCGATTTGAGTTGTTTGCTCAATAATTCAGCTCCTTTTGTGCTAATTGCCGCCGCAGGAATTCGATCTGAAACTGCAATATCGCCGTAACTCATAGCTCCGGTATGCGGATAATCGTCTAAGCGTAAATTCATAGAACGTACTACCACACCAACGGCTCCGTATTGAATTGCTTCTTTGGCTCCAGCATAGCGTTGGTCTACACAACCGCCGTAGGCTTCAAACGTACTGATTAAATCTGCTTGCATCGGGCGATTATAAAACACAATTTTTCCTTCTATTTTTTCTTTCCCAAGCAATTTTAAATCTTCAAAATTTTTGACTTCAATGACTTCCGCTTCAATGCCGCCATTTTTGGTTGCTACCGAACCGCCAAGTGCACAAATTGGCACTTGTATTTTATTGTTTCCATCCACAATATATGCTTCTTCAGCTTTTCCGCGTTCCCATTTTGGCACCATTACTTCTTGCAACCACACCTTGTCTAATCCTAAATTTTCTAGTTCTGCTTTGGTATATTGTACTGCTTTTGCTGCATTTTCAGATCCTGAAAGGCGTCCACCAATTTTATTAGAGAGATGATCTAACCATGCATAACTTTGTCCGTCAAGTAATGAGGTTGAATATATATTTTTTACTTGCTTCTCATCTGAATTTTGTGCGAAACCAATCGCGCAAGCTATACATACTAGTAAAGAAAGTTTCTTCATTGTAGGTTGTTTTGTTTTATTCTGATTTTAGTTCTTTTTTGTATAATTCTAGATTTTTTTGAATTTTTTCGTCCAATGCTGGTGGTTGAATGTCTGTATATTCTTTGAGTGTATCGTAAATAATTTTAGCAACAATCAATCGCGCTGTGGGTTTATCATCTGATGGAATGGTATACCAAGGCGCATGTGACTTGCTGGTTTTATTGATCGCATCTTGATAACATTCTTGATATTTGTTCCAAAGTCTACGCTCTTTTAAATCGCTTGGAGAGAATTTCCAGTTTTTTTCTTTGAGGTCTAAACGACGGAGCAATCTGTTTTTTTGTTCATCTTTAGAAACATTCAAGAAAAACTTAAAAATAATCGTTCCGTTTTCGGAAATATGTTTTTCAAAGTTGTTGATTTGCTCAAAGCGTTTCGCCCAAAAATCATCGTTTACATCTTTTATAGAAGTGACTGAAGGTATATTTTCACCCAAAATATATTGTGGATGTACACGTGTTACCAATACATTTTCATAGTGTGTTCTATTAAAGATAGAAAACTTTCCTCTTTCTGGTAAGGCAATATAATGACGCCACAAATAATCGTGACGCAATTCCAATTCCGTAGGCACTTTAAAACTGTGTACTACGACTCCACGGGAGTTGAAATCTTTGAAAACTTCTCTAATCAAGCTATCTTTCCCCGCAGAATCCATTCCCTGCAAACATATTAATACACCATATTTTCCATGCGCATACATGGTATCTTGCAGTTCTCCCAAAGCTTCTCGAACCTCTTCTAGCTCTTTTTTGATTTCTCTTTTAGATTCTCCAAGATTAAAACTGGTTTTTATTTTCTTTAGTTTTACTGGCTTCGTTACTTTGAAAGTGTTTTTATCAAAATGCTTCATACATTGGTATTTTTCTTTGAAGGCTAAATATACGGATTGTCCATCACTTTTTTTGTAGTTTAGCCGTCACAAATTATCTGTATTGCATTATGAAACAACAAAATTTGGTATTGATTTTCTTTTTTTGCCTAAACTTTTCCCTCTTCGCGCAAAGCGATCAAGATTCAATTCCAGCCTTTAGCAAAAACGGAATTTCTAAACCTAGTATTCTGTCTACCAATCCTTTTGGGATTTTTATTTCTCGATTGGATCATAATTTTAAGTTGAAAGCTTCGTGCCGAATGGAGATTGATATTGCACTGGAAAGTGGAAATGTTTGGGGACCAAATGTGAAAACGTATATTCCAAACGATCCAGCATTGCAACGCCAAATGAGTACGCGAGAATGGTTTAGCAGACAATATTTTATTGATGAAACACAGATTGATGCTGGCTATTTTGAGATTGAAACGGATGGTGTTATTAAAGGATTGCGCGGTAATTTGACGATTCCGACCACGAAAAATCAAGAACTAATTGTTGGTTTTAGAGCTTTTGTGTTGACCAATGGAAAGCTTCCGTTGTCAACGTTGACAGCCGATCGTTTTATTGAATTTTTTCATGACAATGTTGCTGGCGGCGATGATCCTTTTGATAGACGTGTTTTTGGATTGGACAGAGCCAAATTTTTATATACTGATCGTAATGGCAGAAGTTTTGATTTGGGCAATGGCGATTTTTTAACTGCTGGAATTGAAACACATTATTATTACTATCCTACGTTTTTGAACGAAAAGAAGATTTATTTTAATTTGGGCGCCCATGTGGGAACAAATCTTTCAAAGTACAACATGTCTATGGATGTTGGCGCTTCTGCTGCAGGTGTAAAGCAGTTTGACCTCAACGACCGTAATTTTATGTTATTTGGTTTGGGAGCAAATGTACTTCGGAAGAATGCTGTGGAGTTTCAAGATGATAATTTCGATTTTGGAACGAATGATTTTATCGGAAGTTTTGAAGTGAATGCAGAATATACGTTTATCTCGAAAGGAAAAACCTATCATTCTTTCGGCTTGAATTATTATGCACAAACGAGTTTACAACAAAAAGATGAAGACGCGTATAATATTTATGTCCGCGATGATGATGCCACAAATTCTTGGGGACACGGAACGCGGCATTTGTATAAAAATAATGACTATTGGACGTTGGCATACACCTTTACACGAAAAATTTCAACTTCGTTTTACATTCAACAAGATTTTACTGTAAATAATAATCCTGATTTGCAAACTGGTGTGAGTGTGAAGTTTGGGATTTAATGTAGATCGCTGACGCTGTTAGACTTGTTACCACACAGGCGGAAATTTCTTAGACACGCTTCGCTGGTAGATTTTAGATATGTTGGATACGTCTTTGCGAGAAGCGTAGCAACGTAGCAATCTGTTTCTAAATGAAATTCATGTTTTCTTTGAAAGGAATTTTCAAATTAAAACATCATCAAATGATCAAATCATAAATTGCAAGTACAAACATCACTTTGATTTTAGATATGTTGGATACGTCTTTGCGAGAAGCGTAGCAACGTGGCAATCTGTTTCTAAATGAAATTCGTGTTTTCTTTGAAGCGAGTTTTCAAATTGAACATCATCAAAGTCCTTTTTGAATTCTTTTATGCAGCCAAATGGCTAATAAAATACCAATTACGCCATACATTCCTGTTACTAACCAATTGATTTGGTAGCCAAATTTATCCACGATTTCCAATCCTATTTTTGGACTAAAGATATGTGCTATTGAAAATGCCATCGCATACATCGCCATGTAACTTCCTTCAAGTCCTTCTTTAGCTCTAGTAAGGGCAAACCTGTTCGTATAAGGAAAACCTAACATTTCACTTAAAGTCATAAGTATCATACTTACAATTAAAATTCCAATCCAGAAGTTTTGATACAACACCAAAAAACTCAATGCCAGTAAAACACAAGACATTGTAATGTACTTCGTAAAAGGAATCTTTTGTTTTTCTAAGTAATTAAGAAGCGGCATTTCAAAAACTACAATGATGGCTACATTCAAAAATAGAAGAATTCCAATTTTAAATTCATCAAGATGAAATATTTTATCATAGTATAAGGGTATTGTTGTGAATAACTGAAAAAATGCCATTCCAAAAAGGAAACAAATGAAAAAGTGAATCCAGAAAGAAAAGTCTTTGTATACAGCATTTTTATCTAAGTTTTCTTGCTGACTACGTATTTCTGATGGTCGTACTTTTTGATCTTTTACTAAATAGCTGAATAGTAATATGGCTGTAATACAGGTTAAGCCATCAATCCAAAATAATAATCCATATCCCTTCATTACTATAATGAGTCCTGCCAACGTTGGACCAATTCCCATACCAGCGTTTATAGCGAGTCGAACTAAGCCAACAGATCTTGTTTGATTATCGGGTGTACTATAGGCTTTTATAGCTACAAAAATTGCGGGTCTAAATGTATCTGCAATAGACATGGTCACTAAAATACCTATACAAAATCCCCAAAATGAATGGATATATTGTAATGAGATAAAGCACAATCCTGTTAAGAAAAGGCTTATAATCATTATTTTGTAAAATCCGAAGATGTCTGTTAATTTTCCTCCTAACCATGATCCAATCACTGAACCAATACCGAAAAAGGCAAAAATAGAGCCGATATCTGTTTCAGTAAGTCCCATATCCTTTTTAAGATATAACGACAAAAACGGAATCACCATCGTTCCTGCTCTGTTCACTAATGAGATGATGGAAAGAAACCATATTTCTTTTGATAATCCTTTGAATGAAGCAATGTAGTTAGTGTACATTTTTTTCATAACTGTTCGTTTTTGGTGGTTGTTTGTTTCGTTTTTTTGATTTGGGATTTTATGGCATAAAAAAAGTCCGACTGGTGAAGTCGGACTTTACAAATTGGTATATATTTTAATTATATCAACACAATACATAAGCGTCCCGACTCCTTATCCAAGAAAATCTTTGCACATACTTATTTACTGTGGTACTTGTCATTTTTTCGTTTATTTGATTCAAAACTACATAAAAAAAAGATACGGTAGTCAAAAACTTTCATTTTTTTGGCTACAAATTGTATTTTTGGAGCACTGACATTATTATAATCTTATAACCAAACTTTTTACTACTGATGAAAAACATCTGCCTGATTCTATGCGTTTTACTAACAAGCTATGGCTATTCGCAAGAAAAAAAAGAAATACCTGGAGAAACTGAGTTTCAAAAAGAATTGAACATAAAATACAAAGATGTGTCTACTTCTCCTCTAAAAGCAAAAGATTTAAAAACGTTTAAAGGATTAGATTTTTTCCCTGTTAATGATACATTCAAAGTGAAAGCAACGTTTAAAAAAACGCCAAATTCACCTATTTTTAAAATGCCTACTTCTACAGAGAGAAAACCTGAATATAGACGTTACGGAATTGCGAGTTTTATGTTGAATGGAAAAGAATTTTCATTAGAAATATATCAAAATCAATCATTAATGAAACAAGAAGAATATAAAAACCACCTCTTTTTACCATTTACAGATGAAACTAATGGATTTGAGAGTTACGGCGGTGGACGTTATATTGATTTAGAAATTCCGGAAGGAGATACCATTGAGATAGATTTTAACAAAGCTTACAATCCATATTGTGCGTATAGTGATCGGTATTCGTGTCCGATCCCGCCAAGGGTGAACTTTTTAAAGACAGAAATTAATGCTGGTGTAAAAGTTTTTGACAAGCATTAGCCTTCTAATTAAATAAAAAAAGCAAGCAGGTTTACAAACATAAAAAACAGCAACTCGTATCGCTATGAGTTGCTGTCGTTTTTTAAATTATACAATGTGATTTATTTTACAATCATTTTCTTCGTCATGATAATTTTGCCACTAGAAATTAGGCTGTATAAAAACATTCCTTTTCCGATTTCATTGGAGTTGATTACCAATTGTCCTTTTGCATTCGACAGATCGTACTCACGGATATACTTCCCAGTCATGTCAAAAATAGTAATGTTTGCTTTTGCATTCTCTGGCAAGGTATATCGAATCGTCGCGCTGTTATTGAACGGATTTGGAATGTTTTGCTCCATAGAAAAATCAGCTTCATCTAGTAAATCTCCATCTTCCGAAGCATTTCGTTCGTTTTTTTCATTTTCTAAAGCAGCAACTTTTTCTTTCAATTCTTGAGTAGTTGAAGTTAATTCTTGAATACTTGAGGTTAAAATTGAAATCAATCCTGTATAATTTACCGCTTTGTATTCGTACGCACCTGTCACTTTATTTTCTTTGTCCATGATAGGCTTTCTGATAGTCGTCACCAATTCTGGAAAAATCTCTTCAATATTTTGTGCAATAAAACCATGCTGCAACTCTTCTGGCAAGTTTAATTGGTCGTTTTCTTTAAACTTATACGTTACCGCATTCAATTCCATAATTTTCTCTAGTACATTTTCTTCTGTTTCGATTTGCTCTTTTAATTTTTTATCAGAAGATGTAAACATTCCGTTGACAACAACATCTCCATCAAAATACCCTGCATACCAATTGGAATTTGTAGTAGGAGAACTTCCATAAATTGCTGCACCAAAACTACTTACAGTACTGTTACTAGAAATAAACCCACGGACGCCGTAAGTACTATCAGAACTTCCACCTGTTGTGTTTTTAGTTACAGATGCAGTGACACCTCTTAAAATACCTGCAGCATTGTCCAATCGTATATTTACACCTGTACTTTCATACACATTTCCACTATGAATAATTTCTACACCGCGCATTCCATAACCTCCAGAATTGTTAACGGATTTAATTCCTGTAGCAATTCCACTTGTAGCAGTTGTATTTTCTAAAATCAGACCTATTGGATATGAGTTTGAAAAACTATTACTTGGAGTGTAATTGATTCCCACTTTAGCATTAGTTATTGAAAATGGTGATCCAAAAAAAGTATTACCTTCATTGGTCATCGTTGCTACAAGCGTGGAACTTGTTGATGTAAAACTATTGGCTGCTCTAAATTCTAAATCGGTTCCTGAAAAAGACGAAGCTCCAATCCATTGAATTCTTGGATTTGTATCGTTAATGTCTTGGTATCCCATTGTGATAGCTCTGTTTGGCAATTGAAAACGCAATCCGTACACATTTTGACTTCCTGTATTCAATCTACCAATCGAAAACCATCGGTCGTTTGTAAATCCAAAACCAAAACCTGCATCTAATTGTGTGACCAATCCTGGCTGGAATCTGAAAATTTCTCCACCACTAAATTGTTGTGGAATTGGATTAAAAATTGAGGATTGTACAAATCCTGACGATTGATTTTGCCCAAAAGTAATGGCGGCAAAAAACAATGCTAGTACTAACATAATTTTTTTCATGAGTTTAATTTTTGGTTAATTCTTTTAATTTACAAAAAAATTCTTACAAAAAATAAACTAAAAACTTATTAGGAAGTGCGGAGTATCTTTAAATACAAAAAAAACAGCAATCAATATACATACTGATTGCTGCTATTTCATGAGTTGTTGATTTGAATATTTTTTACTTCACAATCATTTTCTTCGTCATGATAATTTCGCCACCAGAAATTAAACTGTATAAAAACATTCCTTTTCCAATTTCATTGGAGTTGATTACCAATTGCCCTTTTGTATTTGAAAGATCATATTCTCTGATATACTTCCCAGCCATGTCAAAAATAGTAATGTTTGCTTTTACATTCTCTGGCAAGGTATATCGAATCGTCGCGCTGTTATTGAACGGATTTGGAATGTTTTGCTCCATAGAAAAATCAGCTTCATCTAGTGAATCTACATCTTCCGAAACATTTCGTTCGTTCTTTTCATTTTCTAACCTAGCTACTTTTTCGTTTAATTCTTGAATACTTGAGGTTAGTACGGAGATCAATCCGATGTAATTTACCGCTTTGTATTCGTACTCGCCTTCTATATTATTTTCTTTATCAAATATTGGCTTTTTGATCGTGGTTACCAATTCTGGGAACACTTCTTCTATGTCTTGTGCAATAAATCCGTGTTGTAATGCTGCTGGTAAGTTTAACTGATCATTTTCTTTATACATATACGTTACCGCATTCAACTCCATGATTTTCTCTAATACATTTTCTTCTGTTTCAACTTGTTCTTTTAATTTTTTATCAGAAGATAAATACATTCCCGTTGTAAAAACGTTTCCATTAAAATAGCCTGCATACCAGTTTGGATTTGTCCCTGTGGCGCTTCCATAAATACCTGCTCCAAATGTGGAGATAGGAACACTGCTAGTAATTTCTCCACGAACACCAAATGTACTTCCAGTGCTACTTGCAGAACTCACCTGATTCACAAACGCATCAATTCCACTATAAATAGCAGCTGAATTGTTCATTCTTATATTGATTCCTGTACTTGCAAATGTACTTCCACTTTGGTTGATATCAATACCACGCATAGCATATCCGCCTGCATTGTTTATGACACTAACTCCTGTAGAAGTACCACTTGTTCCCGCTTTATTTTCCACAGTGATTCCTGAACGCGTAGAACTTGAAATATCCGTATAATCAATTCCTACTTTCGTATTTGTAATTCCTAAGGGATTTCCAAAAAATGTGGTTCCATCATTTGTCATCGTTGCTACCAACGTTGAACTCGTAGACGTAAAACTATTGGACACTCTAAATTCCAAATCTGTATCAGTAGAAAAACCATCACGAATCCATTGAATTCTTGGATTTGTATCGTTGATATCTTGATATCCCATCAAAATGGATCGGTTGGGTAACTGAAATCGTAATCCGTATACATTTTGACTTCCAGCATTGAATCGACCTAAGGAAAACCAGCGATCATTCGTAAATCCAAAACCAAATCCTGAATCTAGTTGTGTAACCAACCCTGGACCAAATCTAAATATTTCGCCTGTTGCTGGACTTGTAATTGATGATGCCACAGCACCATTTGATTGATTTTGCGCAAATGTGAATGCTGCAAAAAATAACACGATAGGTAACATAATTTTTTTCATAATTTTAAATGTTTGATTTATAATGTTTAAAATTAATTCCAAAAACCTGCGTAAGAATAATGTTACACCTTACAAATTTATAGTATAAATACGTGTTAACATTTTTTTTAGAAACAAAAAACAGCAACTCATATTGCTATGAATTGCTGTCTTTTTTAAATTTTGAAGCGTGATTTATTTCACAATCATTTTCTTCGTCATGATGATTTCGCCACCAGAAATTAAACTGTATAAAAACATTCCTTTTCCAATTTCATCTGAACTAATAACGAGTTGCCCTTTTGCATTCGACAGATCGTACTCACGGATATACTTTCCTGTCATATCGAAAATAGTAATGTTTGCTTTTGCATTCTCTGGCAAAGTATACCGAATCGTCGCTCTACTATTGAACGGATTTGGCACATTTTGTTCCATGGAAAAAGTTGCACCTTCCACTTCTTCAAGTAAGTTTTCTTTAGAAGCATTTTCTCTTTTCTCATTTTCTAAAGTAGCTACTTTTTCGTTCAATTCTTGAATACTTGATGTCAATACGGAGATCAATCCGATGTAATTTACCGCTTTATATTCGTACTCACCTGTCATTTTATTGTCTTTGTCAATAATCGGCTTTTTGATCGTAGTCACCAATTCTGGGAATACTTCTTCTATATTTTGCGCAATGAAACCGTGTTGCAATTCTTGTGGAAGATTTAACTGGTCGTTTGCTTTAAACTTATACGTTACAGCATCCAATTCCATAACTTTCTCGAGTACATTTTCTTCTGTTTCAATTTCTTTTTTTAATTTTTTATCAGAAGAGGTAAACATTCCGTTCACCGTTACATTTCCATCAAAATACCCTGCAAAACGATTCGTAACTGCTGCCGAATTTCCATAGATTCCTGCGCCAAAACTATTGGAAGTTACTCCTGAAGGAAGTGTAATTCTTCCACTAACTCCATACGTATATCCACCATTAGCCGTTACAAATGCACTTACACCTGAACTGTAAAACCCATCTCTTAGACTCACACTTACACCAGTATCACCATACGCGCCACCAGAACTTGAAATCGAAAGTCCTGTTTTTACATAGCATGATACATTATTGACAGATCTGAATCCTGTAGCGGATCCACTGGAACCCGATGTGTTTTGTACTTCAACTCCTGTACGACTTCCACTGGATATATCCGTGTAGTCCACACCTACTCTTGTGGATGAACCTGTACTAGTAAATGGCTTCCCAAAAAAGGTCTTTCCGTCATTGGTCATGGTTGCGACAAGAGTAGAACTTGTAGAAGTAAAACTATTGGCGGCTCTAAATTCTAAATCGGTTCCAGAAAAAGAAGAAGCACCAATCCATTGAATTCTTGGATTTGTATCATTTAAATCTTGATATCCCAAGGTAATTGCTCTGTTTGGCAACTGAAAACGCAATCCATATACATTTTGACTTCCTGTAAATAATCTTCCCATTGAAAACCATCGATCATTTGTAAATCCAAAGCCACTTCCCGAATCTAACTGTGTGACAATACCAGGACCAAATCTGAACGTTTCTCCTGAGATTGGACTAGGAGTTGTAATCGTAGTAGCGATACCGCCTGATGATTCATTTTGTGCAAAGATTAATGCACATGAAAATAACATAATAAGTAATGTAACTTTTTTCATAAATTTAAATTTTTGGTTAATTATGTTTAAATATAGCTTTAAAAAGTTAAACAAAATTACGGTAAACCCGTAATTTTTTAGCTATAAATAACTTACATTCAGTTTTTTAGAGATTCAACCAAAAGTTTTTACTTTGTGAATGACAAATCGTATTTTTGATCTCACATATACTTACATGATTGTTTAATCAAAATTATAATCATTCCTGATGAAAAAAAGTTTCCTAATTCTTTTTGTTGTGCTATTACAAATAAGTTGTGCTAAAAAACGACCGGCAGTCATTGGCGAAACCGAATTTCAGCAAGAACTAAATGCCGATTTTAAAGATGCTTCTAAATCTCCGCTGAAAGCCAAAGATTTAAAAACGTTTGAAGCCTTGGATTTTTTCCCAGTAGATAATTCGTATAGAGTGAACGCTATGTTAGAAACAACGCCCAATTCGCCTGTGTTTACCATGCCAGCAACCAAAGAGAAAACTTCAAAATATAGACGCTTTGGCATTCTGACTTTTACTTTGAAAGGGAAAGAGTTTTCATTGGAAGTCTACCGCAATCAGGACTTGATGAAAACTGAAAAATATAAGAATCACCTGTTTTTGCCGTTTACGGATGAAACGAATGGCTTTGCTTCGTACGGTGGCGGACGCTACATTGATCTGGAAATTCCATTAGGCAATCTGATTCAAATTGATTTTAATAAAGCGTACAATCCATATTGTGCATACAATGATACCTATTCGTGTCCTATCCCGCCAAGGGTAAACTTTTTACAAACAGAGATAAAAGCTGGTGTAAAATCGTTTGATAAACATTAGACATATTTCACCAAAAATATTCCTAAAAAGACGGCTGCAAATCCAATGATAAAACTTGCAATAGTGTACAAGAAGAACGTCATAAAGTCGCCCGACTTTAAAAAAACGTGATTTTCGTACGCAAATGTGGAAAATGTTGTAAAACCACCACAAAATCCTGTGGCGAGTAATAAGGTATATTGATCGTTGATCGCTTCATTTTTAGCGGCTACTCCTAAGATGATTCCGATTAGTAAACTCCCTAAAATGTTCGCTGCAAAGGTTCCATAGGGAATTCCTGTGGCAGAACTATTCAAATATTTTCCCAATAAAAAACGCATTGCACTTCCAAATCCGCCGCCAAGGAAAACTAATAAGAGTTGTTTCATCTGTTTTATTTTAGAATCAAGAAATTATACCAATTTACACATAAAAAGATTGTCTAAAAGTACTCCATTTGGATACATTTTAGACAATCTTATAAAATATAAGGTTTGTATTAATCTATTCAGCAGCTTTTACTGCATAATATATATCTGTTTGAATGTCTGCTGGTTTTACTTCCATAGGATCATTTTCATAGAGTTCCCAAACGATTCCCGTAGGAACTAATTTATGTTTGCCCATAAACTCCGCAATTTTACCATGCGCTTCCATATCGCCTACTCCATACGGTCCAAATTTGGATATTTTAACAATTTTTCCAGTTGGTGCATCCATAATCGTCAAGCCTTCTAATGCTGGAAGTTTGTCTGTAGAATGTACCAACAAACCTATATAAAATTCCGCTTCTTTCGTTTCTTCATCCCATTTCGTATATAAGGAACCTGGCGTATAATCGAGTTTATGCGTTGCTCCATACATGCCTGCTTTTGGCATAAATTCCGTAAATAATTTTGTCATTTCTTCCATGGCAACATCTGTGGTTGTTTTTTGATAAAAACCTACAAATTGTTTTCCAGCGATTTCTCCTTGCGTTATTTCGCCTAATCGGAAAGTTGCTTGCGGTGGATTTTTTTTCATGTTTTCTGCAATGACTTTATCCAAGTTTTCGAGTCCTTTTGCATAATCTGGTCCGACCATTTTGTCCATTCCGCCACTAAATGCAGCAAATGCTTTGAACATAAAAGGCAGTTTTTCACCTTTCATGGTCCACGTTACTTTCGTACCTTCTTCAACTTCTTCTAGCTTCCACGTGACCGTATTTGGATCGTAATCTTCAAACTTCAGTTCTTGTTCTAACGATTGATTTGCTACCATCGCAATATTCTTCATACTTCCTTTTCCATCTTTCCCGTCCCAACTGTATGAACCGCCAATTCCTGCGGTTTGTTCAGGATAGCTTGCTTTGATCGTTGTGTCTTTTTCCATCCAAGGATTCCAAGCTTCCCAATTTTTAAAATCGCTTACATTGTTAAAAATTACCGCCGCTGGTGCTTTCATTACTTTGCTTCTCGTTACCTCAAAACTGTCAGGTCTTGTGGCTACATATATTGCGCCTGCAACTAGGACTACAAGCAGCAATAATAGTACATACTTTAAAATTTTCATCTCGTTTCGGTGTATTAGTTAGTATTGCTAATGTACAAATTTTTAATGTTTTCGTGAATTGATTACATTTGTGGCAAAAGGATAGAGATTTCATAAAAAAGAAATTCCCTTTTTTATGAATTCCTAAAAACACTAAAAATAAAGAAATGAAATTAAAATCAATTGTAGGATTAGTTTTAGCCGCTGGAATGCTATTTTCTTGTGCAAAGAACACAAAAGAAGAAGCCAAAGTAGATCCGTATGAACCACAATTTATAGAAGTAGCCGAGAATGGAAAAATGGAGTTCAAGGTAGAAGAATTTGGGGATGTAGATATTTTAAGATATGAAATTCCTGGATTTAATGATTTAACCCTGAAAGAAAAGAAACTTGTTTACTATTTAACACAAGCGGGACTTTCTGGACGAGATATTATGTGGGATCAAAATTATCGACATAATTTGACTATTCGTAAAGCGTTAGAAAATGTGTATGTAAATTATAGTGGAGATAAAACTACGGATGATTGGAAAGCATTTGATGAGTATTTAAAAATGGTTTGGGTTTCTAATGGAATTCATCATCATAACTCAAATGATAAATTAACTCCTGAATTTTCAAAGGACTATTTAAAAAGTTTATTAGCTGATACAAACACGGAACTCACTGGAGAAGCTTTTGAGGTGATTTTTAATGATAAAGACACAAAAAAGGTCAATAAAAAAGCGGGCGTTGATAATGTATTGGTTTCAGCTGTGAATTTTTACGGTCCCGATATTACGAATGCTGACGTAGAAGAATTTTACAAAACTGCTTACAAAGGACCAAAAGGACAACCGATTGAGGCTGGATTAAACTCTAAGTTGGTTCGTGAAAACGGAAAACTGATTGAAAAAGTATGGAAGTCTGGTGGTATGTATGGTGAAGCAATTGACAAAATCATCTATTGGTTGGAAAAAGCAAAAGGTGTAGCTGAAAATGAAAAACAAGCAGAAACTTTAGGTTTGTTGATCGAGTATTACAAAACAGGAAGTTTAGATACTTGGGACAAATATTGTATTTCTTGGGCAACCTCAACGGAAGGAAATATTGACTGGATCAACGGATTTATTGAAGTATATAACGATCCAAAAGGATACAGAGGTTCATACGAAACCATTGTACAGGTAAAAGATGTTGACATGTCTAAAAAAATGACCGTTTTATCTGAAAATGCACAATGGTTTGAAGACAATTCTCCTTTAATAGACAGTCACAAAAAGAAAGATGTCGTAGGAGTTTCATACAAATCAATTAATGTCGCTGGTGAAGCTGGTGATGCCTCGCCAAAAACACCAATTGGCGTCAACTTACCAAACAACAACTGGATTCGTCAAAAGCATGGTTCAAAATCTGTTTCATTAGCAAATATTATCAATGCCTACGGACAAAATGGTGGTTCTGGAAGATTGAAAGAATTTGTTCACGATGATGAAGAATTGCAATTAGAGTTAAAGTATGGAAAATTAGCAGACAAATTACATACTTCACTGCATGAAGTGATTGGTCATGCTTCTGGACAAATTAATGACGGAATTGGACAACCTAAAGAAACCTTGAAAAACTATGCATCTACGATGGAAGAAGGACGCGCAGATTTGGTGGGATTGTACTATTTAATGGATCCAAAACTCAAAGAACTAGGATTGGTGGAAGATACAGAAGGTGTTGGAAAAGCTGCCTACGATGGTTATATCCGAAATGGGTTGATGACACAATTGGTTCGTTTAAAATTAGGTGACGATGTGGAAGAAGATCACATGGTGAACAGACAATGGGTTTCTGCTTGGGTTTTTGAAAAAGGTGCAAAAGATAACGTGATTGAAAAAGTAACACGCGATGGAAAAACATACTTTAATATTAAAGATTATGTAAAATTACGTGAGCTATTTGGTCAGTTGTTACGTGAAACACAACGTATCAAATCTGAAGGTGACTTTGAAGCGGCAAAAGCCTTGGTAGAAGGTTACGGAATTAAAGTAGATCAAGCGATTCATGCAGAAGTATTGAAACGTAATGAGCAATTTAAAGCAAATCCAAATGGAGGTTTTGTAAATCCTGTATTGGTTCCAGATATGGACGCAACTTCTGACGAAATCAAAGCTATCAAAATTATGCAACCTGCAGCATTTGACAACCAAATGTTATACTATAGTAAGAATTATAGTTTCTTAACTGATAAGAACTAAAATAGATATCAAATAATAAAAAAAGACCTTTCAATTTTTAATTTGAAAGGTCTTTTTGCGTAAAAGCTAAATGTAGCATGCAACATTTAGGGAACAAAGTAATCCGCAAGTTTGTGGCTTTGTAGGTTCAGGTGTACAATTATTTTCCGATGGACAATCGTTGTTTTCTGATTGGCATGCTGCTGAATTTGGCGGGCACAAATTACAATTTGTTTCATGTATAGATTTTTCTCTTCCTCCAATTGTACTTCGCATACTACTCAAATCAGAAACAACATTCTTTTTCAGCCTCAATTTTGATAAATTCTTTTTTTTCATAATTTAATCGTTTAAAAATTTTACTTTCGTTAATAGTATTTCATTAACGTAAGTAAAAACTTATTATTGTAAGATTTTACATTTAACTATTTTTCTAATGACCATACAAGGAAACATCGTAGACATTCCCAATAAAAGAATTTATAAAGGCGAAATTTATGTAGAAGGCGAAAAAATTATCAATATCATTGAAAAAGATCACGACGTAGAAACTTATATTATTCCTGGTTTTGTGGATGCGCATATTCATATTGAAAGTTCGATGTTAGTCCCTTCGGAGTTTGCGCGTTTGGCTGTGTTGCACGGAACGGTTGCCACGGTTTCCGATCCGCACGAAATTGCCAATGTGTTGGGAAAAGCTGGTGTAACATTTATGATTGAAAACGGCAAAAAAGTACCGTTTAAGTTCAATTTTGGCGCGCCATCGTGCGTGCCAGCTACGAGTTTTGAATCGGCAGGTGCTGTGATTGATTCGGAAGGAATTAAAGAATTGCTCGCCATGCCAGAGATTAAGTATTTGGCAGAAATGATGAATTATCCAGGTGTGTTGTTTGATGATGCTGAAGTGCTGAAAAAGATTGCTTGGGCAAAACATTTTAAGAAACCAATTGACGGACATGCGCCAGGATTGCGTGGCGATGATGTTACGAAGTATATTTCTGCAGGAATTTCCACCGATCACGAGTGTTTTACGTATGAGGAAGCGTTGGAAAAGTTACAAAAAGGCATGAAAGTGATTATTCGAGAAGGAAGTGCCGCGAAGAATTTTGAAGCACTAATTCCGTTGTTGGATGCACATTATAATGAAATGATGTTTTGTTCAGACGATAAACATCCAGATGATTTGTTGGTGAGTCATGTGAATGCTTTGTGCGCGCGTGCCGTTGCGAAAGGAAATGATTTGTTTAAAGTGTTGCAGGTTGCCTGTATGAATCCTGTAAAACATTATAGTTTGGACGTTGGTCAGTTACGAATTGGTGATTTTGCCGATTTTGCAGTGTTGGAAGATTTGACCAATTTTAACGTTTTAGAAACCTATATTGACGGCATCCGAGTTGCTTCTAACGGAACGACACACATAGACAGCGTGCCGTTTGAAGTACTGAATAATTTTGATACATCTCCAAAAAGTGTGCTTGATTTTCAGCTCAAAGCCACGAAAAGTGAGATTCGCGTTATTGAAGCACTCGATGGTGAATTAGTAACTAACGAATTGATTGTAGATAATTTGGTAAAAGATGGCAATTTAGTATCAAACGTTGCCAAAGATGTGTTAAAAATGACTGTGGTGAATCGCTACCAAAATGATGCGCCTGCGATGGCTTTTATTAAAAATTTCGGTTTGAAAGAAGGTGCCATTGCTTCTTCCGTAGGACATGATTCGCATAATATTATTGCTGTGGGCGTTTCGGATGAAGCTATTTGCAAAGCCGTGAATTTGTTGATTGCAAATAAAGGTGGCATTTGCGCCGTTTCTGACGCCGTTGAAAAAGTAGTTTCGTTGCCTGTTGCGGGAATTATGAGTGACAAATCGGGTTGGGACATTGGCAAAGCGTATGCGGAATTGGACAAACTTGCCAAAGCTATGGGAAGTTCGTTGCGTGCGCCGTACATGACTTTGTCGTTTATGGCATTGTTAGTAATCCCGTCGTTAAAACTGAGTGATCAAGGATTGTTCAACGGGACTACTTTTGCCTTTACTTCGCTGGAAGTTTAATTGATTGTGCAATTATTGCCTGTAAAGTTGTTGGTATCGTACGTTCCTGTGCCTCCATTTGTGGGCGTTCCTACAGATGCTAACCTAAATACGACTTCCGTACCACTTTTGGCAGTACAAATTTCAAGTTCGTAATTGCTATTGGCTTCTCCTTTTATTGCATCCAACACATTGTTGAGTCCTGTGTTTAGTTGAGAATAGTTGTCAATTAAGAATTGCCCATTGCGACCGATATCTGAAATTACGCTGGTGTCTATATCACTTCCTGCGCCAATGACGTAAAAGCCTGTATTGAAGGTTGTGGCATTAATGCTTGCGTTCATATCGCTTCTATTGCTAAAAAAGTCTTGATTTTTCCCATCAGAGAAAAACACGATCGAAGACGACCAAATATTAGTATTGGCGTCGTTTTGAATTTCTATTTTTTTAGCTTGCATTCGGTTACAACTTTGCACAACTGCTCCATATAAATTGGTAGACCTATCTTCTTGTAATGCTTGACTCATTCCGCTAATTGCAGTAATTATATCTTGGCTAGATGAAGAGAAATCTATGAGTTCTTGCAATTGTTCTCTTCCATCAAAATAGTAGATCGCAACTTCCAAAGCGCCGCTATTTATTTCACTAAATAAGTTAGAAACATAGAGTGTTGCGGCACTTTTTATGTTGTCAATTTCATCAATGACACTTCCGCTTACATCCATCACAATCATCGTGGCATAACGGTAATTTTGAGGATTTGGCACAATGAGTCGTGGTGCTTCTGCGGGATCAATGAGTTGTTCTGTTTCTCCAGCATTTACAGCGCGTTCATACAGATTGAAATCGCTATCTGTCTGATTTGCGATACCGACATTATTGGCATCCGTAAGTTTGAAAGATACTTTTATTTTACTTTCATCGACTAAGGTTTCAATATTTTTAATTTCGATGGAATAGCCTGGTGGCGTGTCATTATCATCATTACTGCTGCAACTACATAGCAATCCCAGCACACATACAAGAAGTGAGAGTTTTTTCATTGTTTTTCTGTTTTTTAGCTTGTGAAAGTAGTGTTGCTTTTCCTTACGTAGTCTATTTAAAAAAGTCGTGATGTGACCTTATAACGCATCTAATTCACAAAAATTGCCAGAAAAACTAATAAAATGATGTATTATCTTGCTTTTATCGCGCCAACGCCAAGTGTAAATCGGTATCCAACTTGAAGTTGAAAGAACGCATCGCCTGCGCCAGAGCCTACATCTCTTATACTTCTCATTCGAAGAAATATTGAGTTTGACCGATCTTCTCCAGGATAGTAAAATATTTCTGCATTGGCAGTTAGTGTTTTTAGGTATCCTGGTTCTACAAGACTAAATTCTGAATAATCTCCAATAAATGAATAGCCTTTTAATTCAAGTCCAGCGTTCAATCCAAAATTGTTAAAACGGCGAATTTCAAAGTCTACTCCCAAACCAAAACCAAACACTTTATAGTTTGCATCATTATCTTCAACAGCTACATCGGTTCGTACTTTTGTAACATTGTAACTGAGTGGCAAATAAAAGGAAGTCCAAACGGGAGATTCTTTAAATAGTCTAAAATTGGTAAGATTTACATTTAAACCCATTTCTAGATTTGATCTTTCTAGTAATGATAATTTGCTATCAGTAAGTAAATATTGTGTGATGGTATCATTTGCTACTATCACACTATCTAGAGCAGCTTGTACAAAACCTGTATCATCATCAAATCTTGAATAACGTACATACGGAGATATTTTTTTCAAGAAATATAATGCTTCTCTTTTTACATTGAACGGATTCACAAAAAAATCGGCTTTCCCTTCTATTTGAAACAATCCATTGTCTTCATCTGAAAATAAACCTAGTAAATCTGTATACGCACGTAAGTCCAATACATTTTGTAAATGATTGTTATTAATGACTTGATACGATCTTCTATCTTTTATTTTAGCTTCTTTGTCGTCATTTGAAGGAAATTTATAAGCTACATCGTCAGGCACATAATTACTTCCTGCATTTGGATGGTAATCCAACACATCTACATACCTAATTATAAGTTTTTCAAGAATACTTTCATCATAAATGTGATTTCCATCAAGATTTACATAATGAGAAAAAGCGATATAACTCTCTTTGGATTTAAGGGTGTAATTTAAGATACTCACTGGATATCTGCCTTCAAAGTAAAATTCAGTTTTTTTATCCTTAGATAGAAAAACGACACGTGTATCTACAATTCCGCCTTCACGTAATTCAATTTGAATTGACTTAAACAAAGCACCACCATGAACAAGTAGTTCTCCTGTAACTGTGGTAGCGGTGTTTTTTGGTTGTTGTTCTTGAAGTTTCTTTGCTTTAGTTCTACGCTTGAAAACACTATCATCTCCTCCTCCAAGGTTAATAGCAGGCGTTTCTTCCCCATTGTTATTATTTGTTGATGAATCTGTGTTTTCTTTTGTCAAACCACTTCTTAACGAATAGTACTCTTTAATACTTATTGCATGACTATCACCTTTATATTTTGTTTTTACACCACTATTTTTATTGACTTCATACCCTTCCATTTTAGCAACATTATCTACATTAGCTACACTTATGTAAAAATTAATAAATGCTTCATCTCCTGGGATTTCAAACGTTCCTAAATTCGTTTTGCTATCAATACTAAATACATCTTTAAGTACATTTTGAGCGTTTTTATTGCTGAGTAATTCTTCTTTTTTTATCGGTTCATTATCTCCTACAATGATGAACTTTTCAGGATCTAAATCTTTTTCTTCAAATAGTAGACAACTTCTACTTTTGTACTTCGCCAAATCAGCATCGGTCACGTTTTCAAAATCTTTTAAATACGTCTTATATTGCTCAAACTTTTTACATGAATCTGTGATATTTGTCACGACAATTTCAGTATCTGCAACTAATTTTTTCTTATCATTTTTTTTCGCGGTAAGCTCTTTTTGTTTCTCATTGCGACCCGCACTTTCAAGTATGGAAGAACTTAATTCATTTTCAAGCTTAGTGATTTCTCCTTCGAGTAAAGCAACGGCTTTGTCGTTTGCAAATTTTTTATCTACCAGCTTTTCAATCGAATCATTTCTAGCTTTTAGTTCTTTTTGGTAGCTTTCAATTTTGACTTCAGTAACTTCTTCTTGCGGTCTATCGGCAGTATATATTTGACAAATTCTAACTTTATACTTCGCTAAAAATTCATCTGACACATTTTGATATTTTTTTAATAATGTATGATATTCTCTGTATTCATCACATTTTTCAACGATTTCAGTATCTAATTCTTTAATGCTATTTTCAAGAGTTGTTTTTTCACTGCTTCTTGTAGCTCGTTCTGCTTCATCTTGTATGTTTTCTATGGCTCTTGAAAGATTAGAAAGTTGAATTACAAGACTATCTTTTTTATCTACCAATTCATACAATGCTTTTTGCTTTGCTTCTAGTTGCGGAATAAATTGATCTTCAGGAATTTCTTGCGCTGAAAGTTGAAAAACACAGAAAAATCCTAAGAAAAGTAATGAGAATGATTTCATGGGTATTAGTGGTTGTAGTTATTTTGTATAAATGTAAAACTTTTTTTGTAAAGCGAAAATACACATCTATAGGTATTTTTTGTGTTTGCAGTATTTAAGAGTGTAAGGGAATATCGATGACGATTGTGGTTCCGATATCTCATATAAAACATAAAGCAAAGATCTTATATTGCATTTTATTTTATAGTAAAAGGAATTTGATGGTCGAAATTAGAATCCTTCGTTCCATAACTTTCTAATTGTGGTCTTTGGATGGATTCTAGTTCTTTAACTAATTTGCGATGTAATTCAATATAGTTTCCTTTAAAATCATTATTCCAAACGTTTTTTAGTGCTTGTGTTAAGGCTCCATCTTTGGCATATTTATTTTTTTCGCAGGCAGCAAGTAATAACACTGAAGCTTGTATTGTTTCTTCTATTTCTGTTTTTTGATTGCTATCATTACGTTTTACAGATTCTTGAATAGCTTTTGTTATAATTTTTGAACTCAAAAAGTACATAAAATTTATTTTTGAATTAACCATGGTTCTAAAGTTTGCTTTGCGATTCATTTTACCGACCATACTAGCACTAAAACAGCTATCTGAAATAACAAGTATTCGAATTCCTTTTTTAAATTGAGATAACAATACTTTTAACTCATCATCAAGCAGTGCCTTTTTACGAAAGCACCAATAACCATCCATGTATTCGTTTAATTCAACAGGACCAACATTTAGCTTGCGATGTCCATGTCCTGAAAATGATATGAAAAGAATGTCTCCAGGTTTAATAACTTTTTTATACTCATTGAGTTTATTTTTAAAATTTTTAACTGTTGCTTCACCTTTGGTAAGTAACTTATTGTTATACCCGAAATCTATCGCAATCTTATTCATAAATTCAGCATCTGTTTCTGCATGTGTTAATTTTTTAAAACCTCTTAGTGAAGTCGTGTTAAGTCCAATATTTATTGCATATCCTTTCATAATGTATATAATTTTGAACAAACCTAAAATTTATAACAGCGTCAAAGTATACCTAGGATTAGGTATTTTTTATATATGGAATGTCAACAATAATAGTAGCTCCTTTCATATGTGTACTATCAATTTTAATTTCACCTTTTAGATGCTCAATACGTTGTTTGATGTTATGGAGCCCAATTCCTTGTGATTTTTTTTGTAGGTTGAAACCTTTGCCATTGTCTTCTACAATGATATTTAAGCTATAATTATGTTGAGTTAATTGAATAGTTGCTTTTGAAGCTTCTGCGTGTTTTATAATATTAGTTATTAATTCTTGAATGATTCTAAAAAGAGACAGTTCTAGTGAATTTTCCAGACGTTCGTTTAGCCCAAAATCAATCACTTCGATATGTATTTTATTAGAATCGTTTACTTTTTGAGCCATGTTTTTCACAGCGACTAACAATCCTTTGTTAGCCATTACACCAGCATTACGCACATGAGAAATATTACGAATTTTTTCGTATGCTTCATTTAATAATACTTTTGTTTTATCAAGTGCGTTTGGATTGTTTCCTGAACTAACATTTTCTATATGTAAATTAATTGTAGCCATCAATCCTCCAAGATCATCATGTAAATCTTCAGCAATACGCTGCCGTTCTTTTTCTTGTCCAGCAATCATAGCATCTATACTTGCTAATTCTTGTTCTTGTAAAAGACTTTTTACCTTTTGAGCTTCCAAGTCTTGAGCCTGTTCTGCAAACAGTTGTTTTTTTCGGGTATTCTTTTGTAACAAATAGGCAGAAATAATTACGATAAAAAGTATTGCCAATGAGATAATAAGTTGGTTTGTCTTTTTAGTGCTTTTCAATTTTGCTGCTATTATTTCCTTATCCTTCTCTGCCGTTTCATAACGAGTATTAATGTCTATGATTGAAATTGCTTTTTGATGTTCCGCTAAAATGTCTGAATATTTAATTTTTTGTTTCAAATAATACAAAGCACTGTCTGCCATATTTCGCTGTTCAAAAAGTTCTGATAGTTGCCCATTTACTTTTTCTTTTTCAAGAAATCTATTCTTTGGCAACTCAATTTTGAGTGCTTTGTAAAAATAGTAAACTGCTTCTGACAAAGTATCACTCTCTTGCTTAAGCATTCCTATATTGTTGTAAATACCATGTAATTCAATTTTATTTAAATTATTTGTATTTGAGCTGTAATATTTGATCGCCTTATTATTGTACACAAGAGAACTATCTTGATTATGATCAAAATAATTATAATGAATTCCTATCAATTGGCAAATTTTACCTTTGATAAATGTATTTTTAATCGTTTTACTTTCTTTAAGTACTTTTTTTAACTCTTTAATTCTTGAAGTACTAGTAGTGTATCCCAAATGATCGTTGTAATAAAAATTATAAAAAGTATTTTCGGTAGCATCATAGATGAAGTTTTTATAGACATCAATATACTTTTTACAGGTAGACGAGTCTGATTCACTATTTTTATAAAGTGTGAATAGAATTTTTTTTAATGACTCACATATTAAAATTGTGTCATTATTTTTTTTTGCTTCTTTGTATGCTAAGACATAATTTTCAAAAGAAATATGAGAATCGAGATTATTTACTCCAATATAAAAATCACCTTTATTTATGAAAGCAAGTGAACGAACTGAACTAGGTAATTTAACAGTATTAATGAAAGAAAGTTCCTTGTCCAATTCTTTAATCGAATCATGTAACTCATTATTCGTTTGTGTTAAAAAATTATAATGATGTTTTAATTCCTTTTTTACAATAGAATCGGTAGTGATATTAATAATTTTAAAAGCTTCATGCAACCTTTCATTTTTTATATGAAGAATGTATGCATGAATATTCCTATCAATAAGCTTCACTTCTTTTTTTTGACAAGAAATAAAGCTTGTTGAAAGGAATGTAATTAGGAAAAAGTATTGCCAAAAATTAAAATATTTTCGATTTACATATATGTCCTCCATATTTGGATTTATCACCTTCACTTTCTTCTTCGTAAGATGTTAGTTTGTCTGCTATTATTTTACTGTCTAGTACGTCTAAGTCAATGAAGTCATCAATCTTCTTTTTCTCAGCTCTTGGAAGTACATAGTATTCATCAAACTCTCCATCATTAACAACAATTTCTGTTATAAATTGATGATCATCATCATTACTACCTGTTTTGTATGTTATCTTTTTAATTCCTAATGCAATATTTTCTGTTTTTTCAAATTTCTCATCCAATTCAACATCTTTTCTAAGATAAAATTTAATGCGTTTAATTTTTTTTCTCTTCTTGTGATAAATCAATTTCATCCACAATGATAAATCTACAATTCGCTTTTTAATATCAGTACCATCTTGATATTCAGCTAAAAATACTTCTTTGTGTATTAACTGATACTCTCTATCTTCTGATAGTCTTAATTTGATTCTAAAATTTTCTTCCATTATATATTTCTGTTTGATTATTTATCAAAAATCAAAAAAAAAATGTAATCTTGAATTACCCAACAATAGGTATTCTAAAAAATCCCTCATCCTAAAAAGCATATTTCCGATCAATAGCATAGCCCAACAACTCATTGGCTCCTTTTAATTGTAGCTTCTGAATCATGTTTTTACGATGTGTATCTATGGTAGATTTTGAAATGAATAGTAAATCTGCAATTTCTTTAGAAGTCTTTCGCTGTGCAATGAGTGCCAAAATCTCCTTTTCGCGGCGTGACAAAATAGATTTGGAACTGTTCTTAGAAACCTGCTCAATATTCAACTTGGCATCATAGTACGTTTTGTGTTCCGAAAGTGCATAAATAGCTTCCAAAACAACTTTCAAAGGCGAATTCTTCAAAATATAACCCGTCGCACCTGCATCCAACATTTGCTGCACCGCATTATCTTGGTCATACATCGTAAACGCCAATACTTGAATATGTGGAAATTCTTTTTTAATCTGACGCGTTGCCACAATGCCATCCATTTTGGGCATTCTGATATCACAAATGACAACTTTGGGTTGTTTATGTCTAACAATTTTGAGTAAAGCTTCACCATCATTGGCATGCCCAACAATAGCAATATCTTCTTCGTATTCCAAATACGAAAGGATACCATCAATCAATGCTTGATGATCTTCTGCAATAGCGACTGTAATCATATCTTAGGGTGCTAAAAATTACAAACAAACTATATGCACTCTTAAATATAAATAGAACGATTTGGGAATCCTATCGCAGTAAAATACTGTAATAAACGTATTTATATTTGGTGGTTTGTAGTTAGTTTTCTTACAATTTACAAAAAATGACCGCAAGAAAACAAACAAAATTTACGATACAATGAATTTTTTAATGACTACGATGGTAACAATGAAGAGAATAAAAACCAATAAAACCCATAAACTTCCCTTGTAATAACGTCGGTGAAGCTTCAAATCTTTTCGATATGCATACACCATAATTACGGTAAAAACAATCACAAAAAAAGCAGCAAAAATCAACTGACCTGTCGTAAACATAACGCGAATTTTAGTTTTGACAAAATTACGAATTAAACCGCAAACGTTGTTAATAAAAGTTTCAAAATAAAATAGCAATCACGCAAAAACAAGCTAAATAATCAAGTATATTTCCACTCTTAATTCGCTAAAAACAGTACCATTTTGAAAAGAAGAATAGAAGCCGTTACAGAATTTCATGAAGCGTTTGGTTTGGGAATCAAACATACACCAACTGCCAACATCGGAGCAAAAAGAAACCTACTCCGCTACAAACTCATGCGCGAAGAAAATGAAGAATACCTTGAAGCCGCCGAAAATGACGATTTAGTCGAAGTGGCTGATGCTTTGGGCGATATGCTATACATTCTCTGTGGAACGATCATCGAACACGGAATGCAAGACAAGATTGTAGAAGTGTTCGAAGAAATACAACGCAGCAACATGAGCAAACTCGGAGCAGACGGAAAACCTATCTATCGTGAAGATGGAAAAGTACTCAAAGGTCCAAACTATTTCAAACCAGATATCGCTAAGATTTTACAACAGTAGAATTGAGCTATATTAGTATTGAGTTATTAGTATTGAGAATTGAGAAGTTTCAAAGTGAAATTCCTGACATGCAACAGAAGAATAACAAAAACAAGACAATTCGTTAGTTGTGAGTTAAAATGAACAAAATTGGCAAAACACTACACGTCACTTCGAGTAGTTTTTTGGAATGTTTACATTGAGCGTAGTCGAAATGAAATGAAAAAAATTGTATCGAGAAGTACTTTGATACTAGAAATATCCTAGCACTTCAAAAAACAAAGCAACGAATTGACAAAAACTGCACGTCACTTCGAATGGCGAATCTCAGATTCGTTGTAGCGAAAAGTACTTTGAAGTTAAAAATTTTCACTGCTATGAGATATTGAATCAAGTTCAAGATGACGAAAAAATAAACATACAATTAAAAAAGTGACTTTTTGAGTCACTTTTTCATATATCTAAAAGTCTAATAATCTAACTTTTTCTAACAATTCAAGAAGTCTAAAAAAATTTAAACTTCAAAACGCCAACCATGCGGATCTTCAGAAACATTATACTGAATGTTCATCAGTTTTTCTTTGAAGAAAGATGCATACGAATTCTCTAATTTTGGCAATGTAAACTCATCACCTGCATGCTCAAATCCTGCAATCGGATTGATCACCGCAGCAGTTCCCGCACCAAAAATCTCTTTCAACGATCCGTTTGTAGCTGCTTCTTTAATCTCAGCAACGGAAACGCGACGTATCTCAATATCAATTCCATTATCTTTGGCAAGCTGAATGACACTCTTTCGCGTGATTCCATCCAAAATACGATCATTTGTAGGCGCCGTTAACAACGTATCTCCTACTCTAAAGAAAATATTCATCGTTCCTGCTTCTTCCAAATAATCATGCGTACTCGCATCTGTCCAAATAATTTGCTGATATCCTTTGGCATGTGCCAAACTGGTTGGATAAAACTGTGCACCATAATTTCCTGCAGCCTTTGCAAAACCAACACCACCATCGGCAGCGCGACTAAATTTCTCTGCAAACAAAACTTTTACTTCACCTGCGTAATACGATTGCGCTGGCGAACAAATAATCATAAACTTATAGGTACTTGATGGAGAAGCAGAAATTGCAGGCTCCGTAGCAATCACAAACGGACGAATATATAATGAATTTCCTTTTCCTTTCTGAATCCAATCCTTTTCCATACGCAACAACTGCGTCAACCCTTCAAAGAAAAATTCTTTTGGGAAATGCGGAATCGCCATACGATGCGACGACTTATTAATACGATTAAAATTATCTTCCGGACGAAACATCCAAATCTGATCGTTGTCATCTTTAAACGCTTTCATGCCTTCAAAAACAGCTTGTCCGTAATGAAAAACACGCGCCGAAGGATCAATAGTGAGTGGTTGATATGGCTTAATTTCAGGTGTCTGCCAAGCACCATCAACATAGTCGCACTCAAACATGTGATCGGTAAAAACTTTTCCAAACGTTAAGTTGTCAAAATCAACATGTTGGATGCTACTCTCAGAAACTTTAGAAATTTTTAGATCAATAGGAAGGTCACTCATCATTTAATTCTTAATTTTGTGCAAAGGTACAAATAAATAGCTTTAAAAGAATCTTAGTTTTCAACAAAATTTCGTTGATACATTTTGAAGATTCACAACAAAAACACCATAACTTTAAGAAAAATTTAATAAAAATGAAGAAAATTGTATTTTTGATAGTCGCAGCAACCATCATGTTTGCTTGTAAAGATGCTAAAACAAACGAGAAAACTACCGAAACGAAACAAGAAACAAAAGCTCCTGAAATGGCGTATGCTTCTTTTGGTGAAAAAATTGACGCAACAGACGTATTAACTGCCGAGCAAATCAATGCAGAATACAACAACCTAAAAGTGGGCGATACCTTAGATGTAAAATTCACATCAAAAATCAATTCGGTGTGCTCTAAAAAAGGATGCTGGATGCGTTTAAGCTTAGAAGATGAAAAAGAAGTCATGGTTAAATTTAAAGACTACGGATTCTTCATGCCACTCGATGCAACTGGTGATGTTATTGTAAATGGAAAAGCATTTGTACAAGAAACTTCGGTAGACGAATTGAAGCACTATGCAGAAGACGCTGGAAAATCAGCAGAAGAAATTGCTAAAATTACGGAACCAAAAAAGACACTTTCGTTTGTAGCAGACGGAGTTTTATTGAAAAACTAAGTTTGAAACGCAAAATTATCACCACCAAAGATGGATCTACCACCATTCATCTGGAAGATTGGAATGAACAATATCATTCTACTCACGGTGCCATTCAAGAAGCAGCACACGTTTTTATACAAACAGGACTGCATTACTTACAAAATACGTTCAATCCTGCGCAAATTCACATTCTCGAAATGGGTTTTGGCACAGGATTGAATGCTTTTATGACCTTTCTGGAAAGTAAAAAACACAATTTTACTATTAATTATACTGGCGTTGAAGCCTATCCGGTCGCTTCCGCAGAAGTATCTCAGTTAAACTACATCCAGCAGTTAAAAGCGGAGCACGAATCGGCTACATATAACCAAATGCACACTTGCAATTGGGAAGAAGAAACGCTGCTATCCGAAAACTTCAAACTCACCAAACGCCAACAATTCTTTGATCAAATTGACGATCAAGAAAAATTCAACCTCATCTACTTTGATGCGTTTGGCGCACGTGTACAACCTGAATTGTGGACTGTTGACATCTTTCAAAAAATGTACAATGCACTGCAACACAAAGGTGTTTTAGTAACATATGCTGCCAAAGGAAGTGTCCGCAGAGCCATGCAAGAAGTTGGTTTTCAAACAGAACGACTTCCCGGACCGCCAGGCAAACGTGAAATGCTTCGCGCTACAAAAATTGACTAATAATTAAGATTAAAAAAAACGTAATTACTATATCTGTTCTTTTTAACGTATTTTTACAGTGAAAAAGAAAACTTAATTGCGATGAAAATACTAATCTGCGGAGCAACAGGATTGATCGGTTCGGCACTAACGGAGCTTTGTTTGCGAGAAAATCATCAAGTACATTACTTAACTACGCGCAAAAGCAAAATTGAACAATCCGAAAATAACAAAGGTTTTCTTTGGAATCCCGCAGAAGGCGAAATTGATGAAACCTGCTTCGAAGGTGTAGATGCCATCGTAAATCTTTCTGGAGCCAACATTGCCAAACGCTGGACAGAAACGTACAAACAAGAAATCATGAACAGTCGCGTAGATACAGCAAATATCATTTTCAAAGCATTGCGAAACGCGAAAAATCACACCATAAAACACTATGTTTCCGCTTCCGGAACTGCCATTTATCCAAGTTCACTCACAGAAAATTATACAGAAGACACCGAAAAAGAATCCAATGACTTCTTGGGAAAAGTAGTCAAACAATGGGAATTACACGCCAATCAATTCAAATCCTTAGAAATTCCTGTGACGATTCTCAGAACAGGTTTGGTACTTTCTGAAAAAGGTGGCGTATTAGTAGAAATGGCAAAACCTGTCAAATTTGGTGTTGGTGCCGCTATGGGCTCAGGAAAACAATGGCAATCTTGGATTCACATTGACGACATTGCACGCATGTATCTACATGTACTCACCAATCAAATTACTGGAGTGTATAATGGCGTGGGACCAAATCCGACCACAAACAAACTTCTTACTAAAGAAATCGCAAGTGTTTTAAACAAACCATTCTTTCTACCAAACATTCCAAAATTTGTAATGAAATTGATGTTAGGCGAAATGAGCACACTGCTCTTTTCGAGTCAGCAAGTAAATTCTGAAAAAATAGAACACACAAATTTCAACTTTACATTTCCAGAACTTACACCTGCATTGGAGAATTTACTCAAAAAATAAAACTAGCTAAAAAGTTGTAAAACACATCATTTTGGGTTTTCACACTGAGGTTACCAAAATGTATCCAAAACCTCATCAAGCCAGCTTTCAACTGTTATGAAAAACCGAATCATACTTCGGCTGTGTGCTGCATGAAAGTTCGGTTCAATGAATCTATCTTTTCAAACGGTCTTAGAAATTAACGAGAAGTAAACATAAAAATACGCGCAAGTTTTGTTGCGGAACTATTTAAAAATATTTTGTGTGACATTTTGACATTTTTCCATAATTGGCAGTACTTTTGCCAACTTAAAAACGAATCATTAATTTTTTGGACATATACCATGAGCAAAAAAAAGGAAAATACCGTAGAAAAAGAACAACCAATAGCTGCAAATAAAGAAGCAAAAGCGGCTGAAACTACTGAAAATACAGTAGAAGAACTATCTACTGAAGAAAAATTACAAGAAGAACTAGGAAAAGAAAAAGACAAATTTTTACGTCTGTTTGCTGAATTTGAAAATTATAAAAGAAGAACGAGCAAAGAACGCGTTGAACTCTTTAAAACAGCAGGGAAAGACATTTTAGTTGCCATGTTGCCAGTGTTGGACGATTTTGATAGAGCTTTGGCAGAAATTGCTAAAATCGATGATAAAGAAGTACAAGATTTGAAAAAAGGAGTCGAATTGATCAGCAATAAACTCAAAGAAACTTTAAAAACAAAAGGACTAGAGCCAATGACTGTAAAAGCAGGTGATACTTTTGATGCAGAAGATCACGAAGCCATCACACAAATTCCTGCACCTTCAGATGATATGAAAGGAAAAATCATTGATGTGATTGAAAAAGGATATACACTTGGTGAAAAAATCATCCGATATCCAAAAGTAGTTGTAGGACAATAAAAACGTTTTTGTGTTGTTCCCGCAACGAAACGACCTTTTAACACAAGTTGAAAAAAATGAAACAAGATTATTACGAAATATTAGGAATAAGTAAAGGAGCTTCGGCAGCTGAAATCAAAAAAGCATACCGCAAAAAAGCAATTCAATATCATCCAGATAAAAATCCAGATGACAAGCAAGCGGAAGAAATGTTTAAAAAAGCAGCAGAAGCCTATGAAGTATTGAGTGACGAAAATAAACGTGCACGCTACGATCAGTACGGTCATGCAGCCTTTGAAAACGGTGGCGGTTTCGGCGGCGGCGGTTTTGGTGGCGGCATGAATATGGACGATATTTTCAGTCAATTTGGTGATATTTTTGGCGGTGCATTTGGCGGCGGCGGCGGATTCAGCGGTTTCGGCGGCGGCGGAAGACAACGACGTGTAAAAGGAAGCAGTTTAAAAATTCGATTAAAGTTAACGCTTGAAGAAATTGCCAACGGCGTTGAGAAAAAAGTAAAAGTTCGCAGAAAAGTACAAGCGCCAGGCGTAAGCTACAAAACCTGTGAAACGTGTAATGGTTCTGGTCAAATGACACGAATTACCAACACGATTCTAGGACGCATGCAAACATCTACGACCTGTAGTACTTGTAACGGAGCCGGACAAGTGATAGATAAACGACCAGCAGGCGCCGATGGACAAGGAATGTTGACGAAAGAAGAAACCGTTTCTATCAAAATTCCTGCAGGAGTTGTAGAAGGCATGCAATTAAAAGTGTCTGGAAAAGGAAATGAAGCACCCGGAAATGGAATTTCTGGAGATTTACTTGTCGTAATTGAAGAAAAAGAACACGATCGCTTAAAACGTGAAGGCGACAACTTGCATTACGATTTATACATCAGCTTTTCAGAGGCTGCTTTAGGAACTTCTACGGAAATTGACACGGTAACAGGAAAAGTTCGCATAAAAATTGATTCGGGAGTTCAGTCAGGAAAAATATTACGCTTGCGCGGAAAAGGAATCCCGAGCATCAACGGATACGGAAAAGGCGATTTGCTAGTGCACATCAATGTTTGGACGCCAAAAACGTTGACGAAAGAACAGAAAAATTTCTTTGAAAAAATGGCCACAGAGGAAAATTTTGTGCCAAATCCAGAGAAAAGTGATAAGTCATTTTTTGAAAAAGTCAAAGACATGTTTTCGTAATTCTTTTGCTATTACGAAAAAAAAACTATCTTTGATAAGTTACTGGCTGAAACCAGCTAGTAATTTTTTCTTTTTCATAGCAATTTTTTCCCATCCTTGATCATATTAAGGGTGGGTTTTGTTTTATAATAGTTTGACTTTATGGAGATTACAAGTGAAACTACGTTCGCTGCAAAGCAATCAGCAAAGTGTCAGCTAGAATGTTGCGACTTGCTGTAACAAAATACACAAGATCATTACCTATATAAAAACTTTTTATGAGTTCAATTCTACAGGCGAAAAACGTCGTAAAAAAATATGGTGACTATACCGCACTCAACAACGTTTCCATTGACGTACCCAAAGGAAGTATCTTTGGATTGCTTGGACCAAATGGTGCTGGAAAAACGTCCTTAATTCGAATCATCAACCAAATTACTGCGCCCGATTCTGGACAAGTATTACTTGATGGTGAAGCCTTGCAACAATTTCACATTAAAGATATTGGTTATATGCCCGAAGAACGTGGTTTGTACAAGTCGATGAAAGTTGGCGAACAAGCCTTGTATTTGGCACAATTGAAAGGTTTGAGCAAATCGGAAGCCAAAATGCGCTTGAAATATTGGTTTGAAAAATTTGAAATTTCAGACTGGTGGAACAAGAAGATTCAAGAGCTTTCCAAAGGAATGGCGCAAAAAATACAGTTTGTCGTCACCGTGTTGCATCAACCGAAGTTGTTAATTTTTGATGAACCGTTTAGCGGATTCGATCCAATTAATGCCAACCGAATTAAGGATGAAATTCTACAATTGCGTGATGAAGGTGCTACTGTCATTTTTTCTACTCACCGAATGGAATCTGTGGAAGAATTGTGCGATCATATTGCGCTCATTCACAAATCCAATAAAGTATTAGACGGAAAATTAACTGATGTCAAACGTCAATACAAAAGCAATACGTATCAAGTTGGAATTGGCTCCGCGAACAATCAACAATTGCGATCGGTACTAAATGAGAAGTTTCAACTTACAGATGCTGATTTCAAATCGATCAATGACGATTTAAAACTCAACATTCAACTACAAAATGGCACTACTGCAAACGAGCTACTCTCCTATTTAACGACACAAGGAAACGTAAATCACTTTGTAGAAGTCATTCCAAGTGTCAACGATATATTCATTCAAACCGTAGAAAATAATAATTAGACATGAACCATTTACCGCTAATTATCAAAAGAGAATATTTAACGAAAGTTAGAAACAAGTCGTTTATCATCATGACCTTTTTAAGTCCTTTAATTTTTATCGGACTTATTTCGTTGATCGTGTATTTGACACAGTTGAATAATAATAAAGAACGTACAATTTCCATTTTGGATGAAACCGGAAAAATTTCGGAAGTATTCAAAACTGAAAAAGCAAGTAAAAATTCCAATACAACCTACAACTTTCTTCCCAATATTTCTTTAGAAGAAGCCAAAAAACAAGTACAAGAAACGGAAGAATACGGTTTGTTACACATTCGTAAAATGACTTCTACGGAAGAAATTGCTAAGCAAATACGATTCTATTCGGAAGATTCGCCTTCGTCAAAATTCATATCGCGCTTGGAACGCATTCTGAATGAAAAACTCACCGAAGAAGTATTGGCAAAAAACAATGTAGATCTCGATTTGGTCAAAAGTTCTAAAATGGACGTTACGATCGGACAAGAAACATTTTCGGGTGAACGCAGCTCTAAGTTTATCAACTATGCCAAACTTGGATTTGGATTTGCGGCTGGGTATTTACTGTTTATGTTCATCATCATTTATGGAAACATGATCATGCGTAGTGTCATTGAAGAAAAAACGAATCGTATTATTGAAATCATCATTTCTTCTGTAAAACCGATTCAACTTTTGATGGGAAAAATCATTGGAACATCTTTAGCAGGAATTACCCAATTTTTAATGTGGATCATTTTTGGAGGAATTTTATTAGTCATCATCAGCTTCGTATTCGGATTCGATTTGGTAGGTGCACAAGCCGCACAACAGCAAGAATTCTTAGTACAAGGCGCAGACATCAACTTACAAATTCAAATATCTGAATTGATCAATAGTTTACCAATTGTCAACTTATTGGCAGCATTTTTCATCTTTTTTATTGGAGGCTATTTATTGTACAGTTCATTATATGCCGCCATTGGTGCTGCTGTTGATAATGAAACAGATACACAGCAATTTATGATGCCGATTTTAATGCCGTTGGTATTAGCGGTGTATGTTGGTGGATTTACCGTCTTGGAAGATCCGCATGGAGTCGTTGCTACGGTATTCTCTTATATACCATTTACTTCACCAGTAGTAATGTTGATGCGAATTCCGTTTGGCGTACCAATTTGGGAACAAATAATCGCTGTTGTACTTTTATATATTACCTTTACAGGAACGGTTTGGTTTGCTTCTAAAATTTACCGCGTGGGAATTTTGATGTATGGAAAAAAACCAAGCTATAGGGAAATATTTAAGTGGTTAAAATACTAAATGGAGAAACTCAACGACATACTAAATACTTCTTTTCAACTAGGAGATACTGTTGAAATAAGCGTCAAAGGAATTTTGATCCTTTGCGTGGTGTTGATATTGGCTAAAATATTTTTAAATCTCTTTCAACGTATCGTGACTCGAAAGTTACGCAATGAAAACAAACTGAAGTTTAAAAGTGTGTTTTCGTACGCAACTTGGTTTTCGTATCTCATCATTATGTTGGTCACGCTAAATGCCATCGGTGTGAATGTGACAGGAATTTTTGCAGCTTCTGCCGCTTTACTGATTGGAATTGGATTGGCGTTACAAACGCTTTTTCAAGATATCATTTCGGGAATTTTCATTCTGATTGATCAAACCGTGCATGTGGGCGATATTATTGAAATAGAAGGCAAAGTAGGACGTGTAGAAGAAATCAATTTACGAACGACTAGAGCGGTTACGATTGATAATAAAGTACTCATCATTCCCAATCATTTATATTTGACCAATAGTTTGTACAACTGGACGCAAAACGGCATTACCACACGAGAATCTATCAGTGTTGGTGTTGCCTATGGAAGTGATGTTGCATTGGTAAAAAAACTTTTAATTCAAGCCGCAGACAATCATAAAGAAGTGATAAAAAAGCCTGAACCTACTGTGCTTTTTACTAACTTTGGGGAAAGTTCGTTGGACTTTAAATTGATATTTACAGTCAACAATAGCTTTACTGCATTTCATGTACAAAGCGAGTTGCGTTTTGAGGTCGATCGGTTATTTAGAGAACACAATGTAACCATTCCGTTCCCACAACGCGATGTACATTTATATAATTCAAAAAAAGAATAATATGCCTAAAATATTAGTAATAGAAGACGAATCTGCCATCCGAAGAGTATTGGTAAAAATTTTATCTGAAGAAAATGATACGTATGAAGTATCGCAAGCGGAAGATGGATTGGTAGGAATCGAAATGATTAAGAAAGAAGATTACGATTTGGTATTGTGTGATATTAAAATGCCAAAAATGGACGGTGTAGAAGTGTTAGAAGCTGCCAAAAAGATCAAGCCAGAAACACCTTTTGTGATGATTTCTGGGCATGGCGATTTGGATACTGCTGTAAACACCATGCGTTTGGGCGCTTTTGATTATATTTCAAAACCACCAGATTTGAATCGGTTGCTAAATACGGTTCGCAATGCGCTGGATAAAAAAGAATTGGTTGTTGAAAATAAACGTCTCAAAAAGAAAGTCAGCAAGAATTACGAAATGATCGGAAACTCTGACGCAATTCAACAGATTAAAGATATTATTGAAAAAGTGGCACCAACAGATGCACGTGTCCTAATTACAGGACCAAACGGAACTGGAAAAGAATTGGTTTCGCATTGGTTACATCAAAAAAGTGACCGCAGTAAAGGTCCGATGATTGAAGTCAACTGTGCGGCAATTCCAAGTGAATTGATAGAAAGTGAATTGTTTGGGCACGTAAAAGGTGCGTTTACAAGTGCCAATAAAGACAGAGCTGGAAAATTTGAAGCTGCGAATGGCGGAACAATTTTCTTGGATGAAATTGGAGACATGAGTTTGTCTGCGCAAGCCAAAGTGTTGCGTGCATTGCAAGAAAGCAGAGTACAACGTGTGGGAAGTGATAAAGACATTAAAGTCAATGTTCGTGTGATTGCGGCAACCAATAAAAATCTGAAAAAGGAAATTGAAGATGGAAAATTCCGTGAAGATTTATACCACAGATTGGCAGTCATTTTAATCAAAGTTCCTGCGTTGAACGATCGTAGAGACGATATTCCGTTATTAATTAAACATTTTTCGGGTAAAATTGCCAACGAGCAAGGAAACGCTCCAAAAAAGTTTTCTGACAAAGCCGTCAAATTACTACAAGAATACGATTGGACAGGAAACATACGAGAACTTAGAAACGTTATTGAACGCTTGATCATTCTCGGAGGAAACGAAGTCACTGAACAAGATGTGAAGTTGTTTGCTTCGAAATAGAAAAAGGATAAAAAAAATCAGCTGTAAAAAGCTGATTTTTTTATGTCTCAATTTGATGATTTGAAAATATGTCAATGACGTTTCAAAGCACTTCTCGACACAAATTTGTTTTGCAAATTTACTCAAAGTGACGTTTTGGATTGACGATTTCAGATTTATGATTTTAGAAATCTTTCAATCGTTTAATGTCAAATTACAATAGATTCCTGCCTTACTTCAACAGGCTCAGCATAAACGCAGGAATGACAAGAGCATACAAAGAAATTGCTACTACACAACAACAAGTCTAAAGCAAAGCGTATCTAAATTAGGTTTTTGGTGTTAGGTCTTTGTCAAGTTCTAAAAACCATTAGAAATTCTGTTAGAAAACTAATGACAAAGCATTTCCACAGAATTTCAAGTCTAATAGCGAGCGATCTAAAAGTGCGTCAGTACGGTCTTACTTCTAAAAGCGAAAGCGATCTAAGAGGTTTCTGCTTTTGCGGGAACAAGTCTAACAGCAAAGCGAGTCTATTTTAGAACCGTAAATTCAATTTTAGAATCATTAAAAACCGTATGCGTTTGATTTTGGAAATCTTCTTCCGTGGCTTTATAAATATTTGACACAAATGTTTGTGGATTTAAGTCAATGAGTGGAAACCACGTACTTTGCACTTGAATTTGCACTTTGTGTCCTTTTTTGAAGGTGTGATATACATCTTGCAATTTGATATTTACTGCCGTCTTTTTGTTAGGCACAAATGGTTCAGGGTTTTCAAAACTGTTACGGAAACGCCCACGCATTACCTCGCTTCGTACCATCAGATGGTAGTTGCTCATTTTTAAGTGATCTTGCATGCCTTCTTCCTGTTCTTTAGCATCTGCCGGATGTACATCTACTACTTTTACAATCCAATCGGCATCGGTTCCTGTGGTGGCTACTTTTAGTTTCGCCATGATGTCTCCCGCTAAGGTAAAATCTTCTTCCAACACTTCCGTTTCAAAAATTAATACATCGGGACGACGTGCCGCAAATCGCTGATCGTCTGTCATGTATTTTCGTGGCGTAAATACTGTTTTGATATCTTCAGAATACGGAACTGGACGTTTTAAATCGCTCACAAATATTTCTTTTGTATTTCCTTGTTGAGTTGTAGACAATTCTTGATCTGCACTCAAATACATATCTTGTTTCTGTGCGTTTTCTGGTGGCCAATTTTCATAACTGCTCCAAGATTTTTTTCCAGTATCAAACACATACGCTTCTGGTAATCCTGTATTTTTATCACCTTTCCCCTTTAAGAAATGATTGAAAAATTTCGTTTCTACATCACGCTGAAAGTTTAGTGAGATAGAATCGCCAAAATAGTAGTTTCCAACATAATTTTTTACCGCAGTTCGCGCCCAT
This sequence comes from Kordia sp. SMS9, assembly GCF_003352465.1. Taxonomy (NCBI): domain Bacteria; kingdom Pseudomonadati; phylum Bacteroidota; class Flavobacteriia; order Flavobacteriales; family Flavobacteriaceae; genus Kordia; species Kordia sp. SMS9. Next base: position 5,091,822 of record NZ_CP031153.1, read on the forward strand.
TTTCCATGATCCCACGGTCCAAAAACCATCGTATTGTAATTGTCTGGATTGTGTTTCTCGATGGTTTTATAGGTTTCAAAAGGTCCATATAAGTCTTCTGCGTCAAAAAATCCGCCGACAATCATTGTCGCAACTGAAGATTTTATGTTTTTTAAGTTTTGAATGAGTCCTTTTGGTTTCCAAATGCTGTCATAGTTTGGATGATCAATGATTTCCTTCCAAAATACATCATCTACTTGATCTGATTTAGACGTAATGACATTGTCTAATTTTTCATATTCAAAATAACTGTTCAAATTGCTCAACGGTCCTGCATCTAAAAAAAACTGGTATTGATCTTTTGTACCTAAATCTGGTAATTTGTACCACGCAGAATCTTTTGGCACATCTTTCATCGTTCCAAATAAAGAAACCGCTCTGAAATAACTTAGTAAAAACGCGCCATTGTGATGGAAATCGTCAAAAAAGAAATCGCCAATACACGCTTGTGGAGAAGCCGCTTTGAGTGCAGGATGTGCGTCAATCGTAGAATAGGTTGCATAAAACCCTGGATATGAAATTCCCCATGTTCCTACATTTCCATTGTTATTTTCCACATTTTTCACCAACCAATCAATCGTATCATACGTATCAGAAGATTCATCAATTTGCGTATTGTCTGTTTTGTTTGGAATGTACGCGCGCATGTTATCATAGATGCCTTCGCTCATCCAACGACCGCGGACATCTTGGTATACAACAATGTTCCCTTCTTTCATTAAATGTACATTTGGCCCGATCTTTTTGCGGAATTTATCTTCACCATACGGGCGACAACTGTACGGCGTTCGCATCATTAAAATTGGATACGTTTCACTTTTATCTTTGGGTGAGTAAATCGTGGTATGCAGTTTAATTCCGTCGCGCATAGCAATCGTAACTTCCTGTTTATCATAATGTTCTTGAACATACGTATCTTCAACGGCTGCTGTGTCTTTATTTGTTTTAGAAGTTTTTGTACAGGAAACGCATAAAAATGCGAGAATTAGGGTGAGTTTGAAAAGGGTTTTCATCTGTGGCTTTTGATTTTAGGTTTTTCAGACGGAATTCACCAATAATAATTTAAGTATGTCTCAAAATATTCAAAGGATCATTTCTTTGGGTTGTAGTTTGTATTTTTTTATGGCTAAATTTACAAAATATTAATCGCTATTGTGTACTGATGAAAAAAATCCTCTCCATTTTAACGTTTATCCTTTGTATTGTGAGTTGTGAAACGAATGGGAAGCAAGAAGCTAAGACTTCCACTACAGAAATAGAGAAAGAAAGTACCTCTAAAAAGCAATTTCCTACATTAGAACCCAATCGGTATAATGTTGGATTTTTGATTATGGATGGCGTGTATAATACGGAATTGACTGCGCCGTATGATATTTTTCAGCATACGATATATCGTGAAAATATTAAAGCGATGAATGTATTTACAGTTGCTAATACCGATGAAGCTGTGACTACGTTTGAAGGCATGCGTATTCTGCCTGATTTCAATTATTTGAAAGATAGTTTACCCACGATTGACATTTTGGTCGTACCGAGTGCAGAACATCATTTGGATACCGATTTGGAAGACGAAAAACTGATTGCATTTGTACAAAAAGTGGCAAAAGATGCGGAATTTGTCACGTCACATTGCGATGGTGCCTTTGTATTGGCAAAAGCAGGATTGTTGGATGATGTCGCGTCTACAACGTTTCCAAGTGATATTGAAAAGATGCGCAACATGTTTCCGAAATTAGATATTAGAGACCATACGTTGTTTGTTCATGACGGAAAGTATATTACTTCCGCTGGTGGCGCCAAATCTTTTGAAGCGGCGTTGTACTTGTGTGAATATTTGTATGGAAAGGAAATTGCAAAAAGTTTAGCAGGCGGATTGGTCATTGATTGGACGTTGGATGGATATCCGCATACGATTGTTGAGTAGGTTTTGGGTCTTGGTCTTAATGTAAAATTCAACATTTATAATTTTAAATTTACTTTCACTGTTCATATCCGTTAAACGCTGGAATCCACGGATGTGCTTTGAGTTTGTTTTCATCTACTTTTGTGAGATCAATTCTTGGATCAAGCATGTATTGTGCGGGCATTCCGTTAAATTCTACCATCAATTCTGCTTTGATGATCGGATTGACCAAACCACGTTCAATGTATAACTTTTTACTAATGTATTTGGCTAAATGCACAAAGGTGTACGGATCTTCAGGCATGTGCATGAATTGATTTTTGGTCACAAAAGAAGTGCCATCCAAATTGAACCTTTGAGAAGTCTCTCGATCTACTAGCGACATATTAAATTGCGTTACGTTTCTTGACTGCATTTTCATTCTCCAAGAAAATCGTTGTGCGACGCCTGTCCACTCAGGATTTGACGTGAATAGAAAATGTCTGAACGGAAATACCAATTGAAATATCACAAAAATAGCAAGACAGATGAAAGTAAGTATTTTAAATTTTGGTGATTGCTGTTGAGCAATTTCTGCGGTGTTTTCTTCTGATTTTTTGGAAAAGATATTGTCAACATAGTTCCCCACTTTTGCGCTATCAAAAAATAAAATCGTCGCGCAAATCATGAAAAATGGAAAAATTCCGATGTCATCAAATAGTATCGAATTGTTGGTGTAACTAAATATTACGACTAGTAACACACCGAGTTTTCGTGTTTTTCTATACAATAGAAGGAATGCGATGCTTAAATCAAATACCAATCCTCCGTATTTTATAAGTACGATTAGTGTTTCTTTCGGAAAAAGATTTGTTAAAATACTGCTCTGCGCTTGATCAATGGTGTAGCTGACCAAATTACTTTCCAACCAATTGTCAGACATTTTGGTAATTCCTCCAAAAAAATATACAATCGAAATTAGAAAAGTCAATAGGTATTGTTGCCAAGCAGGAACTAGGTTTGACAGTTTTTTCTTTGAAAATTTAGCACGGAGACTGTACTTTTTATCAGCATCCATAAATATCATCACCAAAGCAATCAACGCAATGAGATAGATATGATTGTTATACAGCGTTTTGTCTACAAACGAAAAATAGAAAAATCCAAAAAAGAAAAAAATCATCACGTATCTATATAAAAATCCGAGCGTGATTAATATGGCTGAAATCAACAATCCGGCGTGAATTGCTTGTAGAATTCCGAGTGAAAACGGTTCTAAAAACTCCAATCCTTGATATGGAAATAATACTTCGGGACCGTAGATGAATTGAAAAGTATAGTCGATTTGATAATAATAAATCATTTGGTATACCATAAACATTCCGAAAAAGATTCGAAATATGGCAAGAATAGAAACATCAATGGGTTTGAATACGAGGTTTTGAATATTCTTCATGATGGATTGGTGTTGTTAGCTGCCTAAAATACAATTTTCCGTAAAAGTGGAATTGAAAAAGTTAAAAAATTAATTTGTAGTCTGCCAATAAGAGGGCGAGTTGGTGTCCGCCATGCATCCAACAAATAAAAGAAAACAAACCGTTTAAAGATCGCCTTTCGGTAGAAAATAATGTGGAATGGATTTATCTTTCCATAGACACAGACCAAGAAAAATGGCTTCAAAAAGGCGAAGAACTTAGGGAAACTTTACATTTTAGAAATTCTTATTTGTTGGTAAAAGGTAAAAAATCATCGTTGGCGAGATCACTGAATGTTTTTCAAATACCGCGGTATTTAATTGTAGATCAAAACAATACAATTGTCGTCAATAATGCACCAAGTCCTAACAACACAGAAGCTTTTGAAAGAATTGTTGATGATATCAGACCTGCTAATTTGGTCGGTTATCAAGAATGATCTTTTTTCCGTTGTATCGCTTTTTTGTATCACTGTAATTCTTCCTTGAATTTTAGTGCTCATACATACAATCCTATCATGTTGGGAACTAACATCGAAAACCATTACATCAGCAAAATTAACCACAGTTTGCAAGCTTTCCACTGTACCAATGATAACAAAAATGCAGAAAATGTTTTTGTTATTGATTAATGGTTTAAAACGTTAAATAAGGCTTTACCGTAACCAAAATGTAAGTTTTATTCTTATATTTCTGTATCATTAATCTTTAAAAAATTATTATGTTAACTTCAATTCTAAATCTTAAAGGAGTAAAAGTAATACCTAAATCTGAGCAAAGTATCATAAAAGGTAGTTTTGGTAATTGTGGTGTTTTTATGTGTACGCTAGAGAGTGAAGGTTGTCAGTGCTACTACAAAACTCTCTATGATTATACAATAGGTAGTTGTGTAAACGGTCAATGCAAAGAGTAATATTTCGTAACTTTTTTTAAATACATTTTACATTATTACCAATTGACATACAGATTTTAGTCTAAAAAAATATCGCAATAAGTAAAGTAAACTACTTCGAAGCGAGCTTTGGAATAGTTTATTTTTTATGCGAAAAAGGAACACCAAACGGCATTCCTTCAAATTATTTTTCTCGTCACATGTTATGACATTGTATCTTCTGCTATGCAGTCGCATTCACTTTGTTTGCACCAACAACTGGTTTGTGATGGATTTCTTCCTCCTTTTATCTTTTCAACAGACGCAAAAGAAGAGATGATACTTTTATTAAAGTCCAAATTTTTAATGGTTTGTTTTTTCATGATTGTTCGTTTCTGGTTTTATACTGATAAGGTACAAAATTGAAAAAGGAACACCAAAATGGCATTCCTTTTTACTTTTCTTTTTCTTTTATTGCGTCATACTATTTACCAGCAATATTGTGGATCTGTATCTTTGGTATACGGACATTGACGTAAAAAAGAGGGACTACACCCTTGGGTAAAATCTTCCATACATAAGATCACTGCACTAACTGTGTCATCTCCACTAGCGCAACCAGGATCTGTAGACATCGTGCCTGTTCCTCCTACTATTTCATTCAATTCGTTGATTCTTGATACCGTCGTTTTGGTTAATGATAACGTTTTAATGGTTTGCTTTTTCATAATAATAATTTTTTTGTTTGAAACAAAACTACGAACGCAAATGTTAAATTTCTCACAAGTAAATTGTAAAAAAAAGAAGTAGGTATTTTGATGAAATTCTAAAATAAAAATCGTGTTTTGATAGTATTTTTAGGCATTCACAAAGAATTTCAAAAAATAATTTGTGTTAATTTTATGACAGTCATAAAGTATTTTAATACAAAAAAAAGACGTAAAAACGTCTTTCTGTCACATCTTTTCTAAAAGTTGTTTCTTAATTTCTACGAATTGGCATTTCCAATTCACATTCGCACATAGTATCCATACACAAACAACTTGTATGCGAAGTATTTCCTCCTTTTAGGGTGTCTACATAATTGAATTTTGAAATGGTGTTCTTGTGAATCGCTAAACTTTTAATAGTTCTTTTTTTCATGATATTTTTGGTTTTGGTTTGTGAATTTGTAAAATACAAAAAATTAAAAGGAATACCTTTCGATATTCCTTTTGTCATTGACTTCCATAGAAGTCTTATTCGCCTTCTACACAGATTATTTCAATAAAACTGCATAGCCAACTCAATCCATCAGTACAATCGGAAGTACAATCGGCTTGTGTGCAGCGCATGACTGTTTGAAATAAAGAGCAGCCATCACTACAACCTTGCGTTTCGCCTCCTTTGATCTGATCGCTATTCAATCGTGAAACTACTTTTTTATTGAGTGCAATTTTTTTTAATTTCTTTTTTTTCATACTATTTTCATTTTTAAAAATTTATTCTTCTCCAGCAATACAATAGTATGTAGGACAACCACCTAAACGAGAGTCACACATATGATTTGAACATGCTTTTACCAACGTATTTGTTGGACAGTTTTCACTAACACACATTGGGTGATCACTTCCACCACCTTTGACAGCATCATGGGTAAGACTGGATACTACCTTTTTACGTAAACTAAGATTTTTCAATTTCTTTTTTTTCATAATTTGATGTTTTTAAAGTTTGTATTATTTTTTACTCTTCTCCAGCCACACAACCTGGAAGCGCGCTACACAACCATGTAATTCCGCCAGTACAATCAGCTGTACAATTTCCTCTTGTACAATTCCAAGCCGTTTGTGCTATGGTACAACCATCTGTGCAACCAAAAGTACAGTAGAGTGTAGCTCCACCATGTACAGTTTGTTTTGATAAGTCAGAAATTGATTTTTTGTTGAGGGATAATCCACTCACCTTTTGTTTTTTCATAATTAAAAGTTTTAATATTAATATGAATCTAAAGTAGAAAATGATTGCCGTGAAAAAGTAGCTTTTACTGCCGAGTATGTCGTATTGTATACATTGATACGTACCTAGTACATTGAATTTATAAATTACACTTTCATAAAAAAAACCGTCTTCTTAATACGTAAAGACGGTTATAAAAATATGCTCTGATACAATGATGACGCAATCCATACAAGAAACACAAAAACTTTTCCCGATTGGTTCGGAATCGGTATCCAAAGTTTGTATACACACTTTCAGAAGGTGTACACACTTTTATTTCCCTAAAACACACATTCAATTTATAAATCTTCTATACTTTAACTATTTTTTAAAACTATTGAAAAACAACGTGTTAAATAAAAAAAAAGGTGCTTTTTACAATTTTAACAGCCCTTACATTATTGCTAATACTTTTCAAAAAGATTTCTGACTATATTTAACTCAAAAAGAAAAAATGTCATTTACGTTAATAGATCTTATACTGTTTACAGGAATTGTTCAAGGTATATTTTTAATGATTTCCTTACAGTTCATTTCAAAAAAAAATAAAGCTGCCAATAGCATCCTTATGATTATCATCGGAATATCTATTGTAGTTTTTGCCAGAGAAATGCTAAGTTACCAATTGGATCCAAAAATATTTTGGCGAACTGCACTCTTTACAGAAAGCACAATCTACTTATTTGCGCCGCTATTGTATTTGTATTTTAAAGTACTCGTTTTTAGAGATACTTCTCAAAACAAGTTATCCTTTAAACATTACATACTATCCATTTTAATGTTGTGTTACTTTTTTTGGACACTTTCGTTATCGCTCAAAGAATACATGACAATTTTAGGTGCTAAAGGACTGTATATCGTCTATTTTATCATGGAATCCGTAGGAATGTTGTCATTTGCATTTTACACCTATTTATCATTCCAAATATTAAATCAAGTCAAAAATACAACACATCCAACGGAATACACGCAAAAAATTGCACGTTATATTCAATACATTTTGATAGGAATTTCGTTGATTACACTCTCTTGGGCAATTGGAATTTTTAATATCTATATCCTCAAAAACTATAATTCCTTTATCAACTATAAACTCATTTGGATTAGTATTACCATTTTCCTTTTTATTGTGGGATATTTTAGCTTTACGCAACCTGAAGTTGTACGATTGCCTGTAAAGAAAAAAGCGCCTACTAAAAAACGCTTGACGCAGGAAGAAATCAACACAATCAAAGAAAAAATAACCATCCTGATTGAAGAAGAACACCTGTATACACAATCAGATTTAAACCTAAAAATGCTTGCCAAGAAATTGGACACGACTGCAAATAACTTGTCTTGGTTTCTAAATTCGGTGTATGAAAAAACTTTTTATGAATACATCAATGCATATCGTGTAAAAGCCTTTTTACAAAAAATAGAAGCGGGCGAACACAAAAAACAAACCTTACTTTCTATTGCCATGGATGCTGGATTCAATTCGAAATCGACTTTTAATAAAACCTTTAAATCTTTAATGAACGATACACCTTCACGTTATATTGAAAAAATGTATTCTTAATGTTATTCTGAACGTTCCTCAAATAATTTTATAAATTTTTTCTTTTGCTTGAATTTAGCAAATAAGGGCATTTGTTGAATACTTTGAAATTGTGGCAATCCGAGTTCTTTTGCCTTTTTTAGATTTCTGATGGTGTGTTTAAAATCGTCATTGTGCGCATAACTTTGCGCTACGCGAAAATACCAATACGCTTGATCGGGATTGAAATACACTAACAATTGATCGCAATACAAAGCATGTTGATACTTTTTTGCATTCACATATCCCACAGAAGATTCGTAAGCGCCTGCAAAAAGTGAATATTTGAGTCGCTTCAGCATTTTTCCTTTGGCTGTATTTTTAGATTTTTCAATATCAGCATTCAGTTTTTTCAATTCTTGACGCCACCATTGAAAATCATCATCTGATTTGGCTGCCAAAATATCGTTGGAATACACTTTTGAAAACTTCTCATACAATTCATTTTCCTCTTTAATGTTAGCATTTCTAGCAGCAACTTCCGCTTTGTATTCTGGAGAAGCTTTGATGCTTTCTAACTTTTGCTGCATAGCTTTCAAATCAAAATACGGCGCAAAATTTTTAAGGATACTTTGATATTCGTTCACAGATCGAAATTTGTTGTGAAGCACCAGCGAATCTGCTATTTTGTATTGCGACTCAAAGTACGATTGCACAAATTGCGTATCGACACTTCGTATTTTCTTTTGATACGCTTGCAATTCCAACCAACCAAACGCACGTTCTATTTGTTTGCTAGGCGGCCAACGATGTGTGTCGTTGTACACAAACAATTCGTTATCGACATCAAACTTATCAAGCCATTCTTTAGTTTGAAACATTTCTTGGTAATTCATATCTTCATCACCTACCAAACCGACAAACGAGAACATTTTTTTACTTGGCGTAAACGATGTATTAATTTTTAAACCTGCGCCACAGGCAATCACGCCTTGCATTTTTCCTGTCAAAGCAGAAATGGCAGTTGCCAAACGCGATCCGCCCGAAAAACCTGCGGCATAAATTTGTTTTTCGTCAATTGTAAATGTTGAAAAAACGGTGGCAAACAATCTATTGACAATTTCGAAATTAGTCTCGTAAGGAACGCCATTTTTGGTGTTGTTTGAAGCAATTAAGATGTAATTGAACTTTTCTGCGGAAGCGATAAAATGCTGCATTCCGTTGGCGCCGTTTCCGCTGGGATCAAAGATAAAAACTACAGCAGATAACTTGGTTTCATCATAAGAATTGGGAAGATACAACGCAAAGGTTTCCGAACTGTTTTGCACTGCAATTGAAGGTAGCATTTTTCCCTTTTCAAAATGATTTGTTTGCGAAAACCCGACACAAACAACAAAGTTCAGCAATAAAAAATAAAGAAATCGCATACAGTATACTTTGTTTAAAGTTAGGAATTTTCTGTGAAGTCAAACAGTTTTTAACATTTCATGAAAATTCACACAATTTGAAAACTAGCGGATATTGTCTACATTTACTCTCATCAATCTTTAAACATTAACACATGAAAAAATCTATAATCTACATCGTTCTCACATTATTTTTAGTTACAATTTATAGTTGTGATAGTTACAAATCTACCAGCACTTCCAACGAATTGAAAGCTTTACAAACACAAATGACAGGTTCGTTTGACAGTAGTGAGCAAGCCGCTTCTGACGAAAGTTATTATAATATTTCCTTGCACATGTATCCAATTTGGACGTCAAAAGATGGGTATTGGTTGTATGTAGAACAAGCGTTGAATAGTCAACAAGACAAACCGTATCGCCAACGTGTTTATGAATTGGAAAAGTTAGAAAATGGTACATTTTCAAGTAAAGTGTACACACTAGAAAACCCGAAAGACTTTATTGGAAAGTGGAAAACTCCAGCCTATTTTGATCAGTTTGATGCTTCTATGTTAAAAGAACGCGAAGGTTGTGCCGTAATTTTAGAGAAACAAGGCAAAAACTATACAGGAAGTACGAATGAAAAAGATTGTAAAAGTACCATGCGTGGTGCTAGTTACGCCACTTCAGAAGTAACCATAAAACCAAACGTTATTGAAAGTTGGGATCGTGGTTTTGACGCCAATGACGCACATGTTTGGGGCGCAGAAAAAGCAGGCTATATTTTTAAGCGATTGTAATAATACCAAATCTACCGTAAAATGCAATTAATAATTATTTTATAACGCAGAAGAAGAAGCGAAAACTAATTTTAATTCTATACATCGCATTCATTTTACGGTAGATTTGATATAAAAACAATGCCACATGCGCAAAGACTAAAAACGCGGTGACACTGTTTCAGATGAATCATATTACTAACTATTTCAATATGATGCGTTTGGTGATTTGAGTATTTTGATGGGTGATTTTCATAAAATAGATTCCCGATTGATAACTGCTCAAATCTATAGATTGCTGGGTTTGATTCAGATTTTCCAAAGTTGCTTGGTAGATGCTTCTTCCCGTAATATCAAATACGTTCACAACGACATCTGTAAGGATTTTATCTGCTTTTATATGAACGATTCCATCTGTAATTGTTGGAATGACAGAAACGCCTAATGTATTATTTTCAACTGATGGAATGCTTAATGTTCCGTCTAAGTTTGTAGATGTTGGATAAAATACAGAGAACGAATTGGTAGCAAATTGCACATAGTAATCATCCAAATATGAACTGCCCGAAGTATTGATAAAATCGCCACCAGAAGTATAGCCAGTAGTACAGGTATTTCCATTGACTTTCATGACTTCTAGATCAAAAATATTCATCAGATTGCTATCTACTAACATTAAATCGTCTACCTCATCACCGAGCACGTACAGTCGCACATTGACAAATCCTGCGGGTGGTATTGTGGTGCTGATAGAGACTTCTCGCCGTAAATACGGTTGCCCAGAAAAGTCTCTTGTATCAGCATTTTCAATGAATAATGTAGTTGTTATGTTTCCTAAATCGTTTCCATTGGCGTTTATTGCCGCCACAATATCATCTGAAGCATTTAAAATGGGAACCCATTCGTTGGTATTTCCTTGTGCTGCTGATATTTCTACGGTTGGCATATTTTCACACATTCCTGCCATTCCTTGCGCAACTGCGGGCGATCCTTCTAAACAAAAGGTAACTTCTCCAGCAGAAACCGTAGCTCTGGAAACTTGTATGTAATACGTGTTCCCAAAGGTGACAGGAATCACACCGTCATCAGCAAAACAAGCAACTTCAGCGCCACCACAGCTTTCATAGACTGCAAAGGTATTGCTGAAATTTGTACTTGTAAGTGTGATGTTTCCTGTAATTGGTGCTTCAAAAGCATACCAAGCATCTAGCCAAACTTGTGATGTGCTAAAACAATCACCAATGTTTGGCGCAAATGTTTCAGTTGCACCTCTTGTATCTACCGTGATATTTTGCGTTCCACAAGCACCAACTCCTGCTACTGAAATCATTTCTGCATTCACGCAATCATCATTTGCCAATTGGGCAAAAGCTTGAATGTTGAAACTATCAGCATCTGCATATATTTCGGTGCTGTATGCACGTAAATAATAGGTTCCAGAGATTAAACTGTATGCAAATCCATTATCGTCAAAACATGCCAATTCTGTACCTCCGCACGTATCATAAATGGTAAATCTGTCTGCAAAGTTGACACCAGAAATATAAATATTCCCTGTGACTGGCATGGTAAATTCGTACCACAAATCTAAATGCGTATTGCTTGCTGTATCACAACTGGCATCCAAACTTTCAGTGGCTGCCGCATTGTTAAACACAATAGTTCTTTGTGTGGTAATATTTTCTGTGATGACTTCCGCCGTAGCGCATTCATCATTCGTAGCAGTTTCAAAGGCTTGAATTATAAAACTATCATTTCCGGCATTGGAAGCCGTACTGACCACGCGTAGAATATAGTTTCCTGTAGTCAACCCGTAAGTAAAATTATTATCGTAGAAACAATCAATTTCTGTTGGAATCGCTCCGCAATTGTCATACAAAGTAAAACCATCGGCAAAATTCACACCTGAGATTTCAAGATTTCCATTGACAGGCATGGTAAATTCATACCACAAATCTAAATAATTGGCATTGACATTTGTATCGCAACTGCTTTGTAAACTTTCAGTTGCCGCTGCATTGTTAAAGTTAATCGTTCTTGCAGTCGTAATATCTTCCATAATGACTTCCGCCATAGCGCATTCATCATTCACAGCAGTTTCAAAGGCTTGAAGTATAAAACTATCATTTCCAGCATTGGAAGCCGTACTGACCACGCGTAGAATATAGTTTCCTGTAGTCAACCCATAAGTAAAATTATTATCGTAAAAACAATCAATTTCTGTTGGAATCGCTCCGCAATTGTCATACAAAGTAAAACCATCGGCAAAATTCACACCTGAGATTTCAAGATTTCCATTGACAGGCATGGTAAATTCATACCACAAATCTAAATAATTGGCATTGACATTTGTATCGCAACTGCTTTGTAGACTTTCGGTTGCTGCGGCATTGTTAAAGTTGATCGTTCTTGCAGTCGTAATATCTTCTGTGATGACTTCCGCAGTGGCGCATTCGTCATTAGCTGCGGTTGCAAAGGCTTGAATTCGAAAGCTATCTGTACCTGCATTTGCTGCAGTACTGACAACGCGTAATGTATAGGTTCCACTAGCTAAATTGTAGATAAAATGACTGTCGTAAAAGCAATCCAATTCTATTGGAACTGTTCCGCAATTATCATATAAAGTAAAACCATCGGCAAAATTGATGCCTGAGAATTGTACGTTTCCTGTGACTGGCATCGTGAATTCGTACCATAAATCTAGGTAATCAGTATTCGTATTTGTATCACAGCTACTTACTAAACTTTCTGTGGCTTGAGCATTGTTAAAATTGATCGTTGTTAAATTCGTAATATCAGCAGCAATCACTTCGGCAGTTGCACATTCGTCATTTGCTGCTGCTTCAAAAGCTTGAATCTGAAAACTGTCCGATCCAGCTTGACTGGTAGTACTTGCAGCTCTTAATTTATAGGTTGCTCCATTTGTGAGACTATAGAAAAATCCGTCGTCATAGAAACAGTCTATTTCCGCGCCGCCACATGTGCTGTATAGCGAAAAACCATCGGCAAAGTTGACACCTGTAATTCGAATATTTCCATTGACAGGCATCGTAAATTCATACCAAACATCTAAATATGTATTACCGGCACTTTCGCAGCTACTTTGCAAACTCTGCGTTGCGGTAGCATTATTGTAACTGACTAAAGTTGTGCTTGTAGTCGTTACGCTTATAATTTCTGCATTGGCACAATCGTCATTTGCGGGTTGTGCATAACAATACAATGTTGTGGTTAGGAAGATTCCTAAGAAAAGTAGTGTTGTTTTCATGTAATTCGCCCCTAGTTTAGTTTTACGACTTACAAAGTACTTTGTTTACAACTACTTGGAAACAAAAAATGTATGAACCGACGTGATTCATACATTTTTGGTTGTATATATTTTCTAGTTAGATAAACTACATATTTCTTCGATATTGTCCACCAACCTCAAATAAGGAAGCCGTAATTTGTCCTAAGGAACATACTTTACACACTTCCATCAAGGCTTCAAAGATGTTTTCGTTTCATGTTTTTCATTTTTCTTCTCCACCAAAACATTTTCCATGTATATTCAATTGTTTCTAATTGCCAATTGATGTCGAATTTATCTTTTTTGTCAAGTCCAATATACGGAGGTATTGCCACTTTACAATGCAGCATTGGAGATTCCTTCAAAACTAATTTTCTTTGTTTTTCTTCTAATTCTGATTTCTCTAAAATTTCAATTTCTACAATTGTTTCCTTTTTGTTTGCTTTGAAAATATAAAGTTCGATTAGATAGATATTTTCAAATTCAGAATTTAGTTGTTTGATTGCAGATTCTAAGTGTACGCTTTCTTTTGAGTTTAGAAGTCTTTTTCGGATTCGATTTGTCTCAAAACTGTTTTTTACCTATTGTGGTTTCTGATTTTACTTTCTTAATCACATATTTCACATCACTTGAAATGTTATTCCAAGAATGTTCCTTCGCCATTTCAAGAAGTTGATTTGTAGCTTCTGTAATGTGTCGATTTATATTTTTAGTAGTGATTTTGTCTTTTTGCAATTACTTTATTTTTAGTTCATGTATGGTAAGTTACCATATTTAGGCATCTAGTTTAGTGTCAAATCAAATGATTGGGCAACTTTACAAATAGAAAACAATCTTTGAATTAATTACAAATCGTCCTGTTTACTGTATGTAGAGTTATCTACTTTTTATTTTTTCAATTTTATCAACTAATTGACCAGTTCCTATCATCATATCGTGATGATTGATTATGAATATCCACTCATATTTTTTTGAGACTATTACTATTTCATCCGTTAGACCTGACTCCTGAAAAATTTTGCTAAAACTCTTTATTGTTCCTTCATAAATCCAGAATTTGGTCTTTTCGTTTACAGTCTCATCGAGTAAAAACCATACTTTTTCAGATGTATCTATCAACGATTCTAAGGCAAAGTCATTATAATCAATAGGAGCTGCGCTATAAGAATCTTTTAAGGTTTCCCATATCCATCTTGAATCGTTTTTAGTAGAAAATTTAGCCCAAATTTTATGCTCTATTTCGTTCCATTGATTGCTATTAACTTCTGAAAATTCATTGGTAGAAATATTTAAAAGGCCACAAATTTTACTGATTTCAACACGCAAATCTGTCCAAGTTTTTTTTCTTCTAGGTTTTATGTGTCTTTTCTTGTTCATTTTAATTGTGGACAGCGCATGCATATTTTGATGAATAGCAGTATGGGATTCTGAATCAAGTTCAGAATGAAGCACTTTGCAATTTATTATATTTTTTACTTCAACTTAGCTTTACATATTTCTACGATACTGTCCTCCAACTTCAAATAAAGATGCCGTAATTTGTCCTAACGAACATACTTTACACACTTCCATCAAGGCTTCAAAGATGTTTTCATTGTTGACGGCTTTTCGCTGTAATTCAAGCAATAATTCGTCGGTATCATGTGCTTTGTGAAGGTTTTCTAAGATCTTGATTTGATATTGCTTTTCTTCTTCTGTAGCACGAATGACTTCTTTCGGAATCACCGTTGGCGAACCTTTACTACTTAGAAATGTATTTACACCGATAATCGGGAATTGTCCGTTGTGTTTCAAAGTTTCGTAATACAAACTTTCTTCCTGAATTTTTGAACGTTGGTACATGGTTTCCATCGCGCCCAACACGCCACCACGTTCTGTGATTCGGTCGAATTCTGCCAACACTGCTTCTTCTACCAAATCCGTTAATTCTTCAATGATGAACGAACCTTGAATTGGATTTTCGTTTTTCGCCAAGCCTAATTCTTTGTTGATAATCAACTGAATTGCCATCGCTCTACGAACCGATTCTTCCGTTGGTGTTGTAATCGCTTCGTCATACGCGTTGGTGTGTAAGGAATTACAGTTATCGTAAATCGCGTATAACGCTTGCAAAGTGGTACGAATGTCGTTGAAATCAATTTCTTGCGCATGCAAACTACGTCCCGAAGTTTGAATGTGATATTTCAACATTTGCGCACGTGCATTGGCTCCGTATTTATGTTTTAAGGCTTTCGCCCAGATTTTACGTGCTACACGACCAATCACAGCATATTCTGGATCGATTCCGTTGGAGAAGAAAAATGATAAGTTGGGACCAAATTTATTGATGTCCATTCCGCGACTTAAATAGTATTCTACATACGTGAAACCGTTTGATAATGTCAATGCCAATTGCGTGATTGGATTCGCGCCAGCTTCCGCGATGTGATATCCAGAGATAGACACCGAATAGAAGTTACGCACATTGTTTTCGATAAAATATTCTTGTACGTCTCCCATCAATCGCAACGCAAATTCTGTAGAGAATATACAGGTGTTTTGTGCCTGATCTTCTTTTAAAATATCAGCCTGAACCGTTCCACGAACTTGTGCAATGGTTTTCGCTTTGATGTCTTCGTAAATTTCTTTTGGCAACACTTGATCGCCTGTAACTCCAAGCAACATCAAACCTAAACCGTTGTTGCTTTCTGGCAATTCGCCATTGTATTGCGGACGTTCTTTTCCTTTGTAGATTTCGGCAATTTTTGCTTCAACTTCTGCTTCGAGTCCGTTTTCTTTGATGTATTTTTCACATTGCTGATCAATCGCTGCATTCATAAAGAATCCTAACAACATGGGCGCCGGACCGTTGATCGTCATACTTACTGACGTCATTTTATCTGCTAGATCAAACCCAGAATAGAGCTTTTTTGCATCATCCAAACAACAGATAGAAACACCTGCATTTCCAATTTTACCATAAATATCTGGTCGCAAATCTGGATCGTTTCCGTACAACGTTACACTGTCAAACGCTGTAGATAAACGTTTCGCGGGCATTCCTGCACTTACGTAGTGAAAACGCTTATTGGTACGTTCTGGTCCGCCTTCTCCGGCAAACATACGCGCTGGATCTTCTCCTGTACGTTTAAACGGATACAATCCTGAGGTATATGGAAATTCTCCTGGTACGTTTTCTTGCAAACACCATTTTAAAATATCGCCCCAAGCTTGGTATTTTGGCAAGGCAACTTTCGGAATTTGCACGTGTGATAAGGATTCGGTATGTGTATCAATTTTGATCTCTTTGTCACGCACTTTAAACGTGTAGATCGGGTTTTTATATGTGTTTACTTTTTCGTTCCAGCCATTGATGATTTCCCAGTTGTACGGATCAAGGTTTAGCTTGACGCGATCGAATTCTTTCAATAACAATTTGACCAAATCAATGTCATCTTCTTTCTCGATACGATCTAAAATGATAGTTTCATCCAAGCCCGTTTTTGACATAAACGTCATCTCGACTGCGCTTGATGTCACATTTGTGATGGAAGCGATGGTTTTATAGATTCCGTACAAACGTTGCGCCACTTCTACTTGCGTTTCGGCTTTTTTGTCATACGCTCGGTTGTTTTCTGCTATTTCAGATAAGTAGCGTGTTCTTGATGGTGGAATGACGAATATTTTTTCGCTAATTTCACTAGAAATCTTGGAAGTCGATTGTAAATCTGCTTCCGTTTTTTCTACCAATTTGTCCATCACCGCTTTGTACAATGTGTTCATTCCTGGATCGTTGAACTGTGAAGCAATCGTTCCAAATACTGGCAAGTCATCTTGATGCACATCCCACAAATTGTTGTTACGCATGTATTGTTTTTTTACATCGCGCAACGCATCTAATGAACCGCGTTTGTCAAATTTGTTGATGGCAACTAAATCCGCAAAATCGAGCATGTCAATTTTTTCCAATTGCGTCGCCGCTCCAAATTCTGGTGTCATTACGTATAAAGCCACATCGCTGTGTTCCATGATTTCTGTATCCGATTGTCCAATTCCAGAGGTTTCCAGAATGATTAAATCGTATTCTGCTGCTTTTAAGACTTCAATCGCTTCATTTACATATTTAGATAAGGCTAAATTCGATTGGCGTGTTGCCAAACTACGCATGTATACTCTTGGCGAGTTGATGGCGTTCATACGAATACGATCGCCCAACAATGCACCACCAGTTTTACGTTTGGATGGATCTACCGAAATAAGTCCAATGGTTTTTTCTGGAAAGTCTATTAAAAATCGACGTACCAATTCGTCTACCAAACTTGATTTTCCAGCACCACCAGTTCCTGTAATTCCTAATACTGGCGTTTTTGAGGTTTTATTTTTGATATGAATTGTATCTAGTGCATCTTTCGCAACTTCTGGAAAGTTTTCGGCAGAAGAAATGACACGAGCAATTGCTTTTGGATTTTTTTCATGGAGAATGTTCACTTCGCCATTTAAAGTATCGCCAATGGCATAATCAGATTTTTGTACCAAATCGTTGATCATTCCTTGCAAGCCCATTTCGCGTCCATCATCGGGTGAATAGATACGCGTGATTCCATAGTCCATCAGTTCTTTGATTTCTTCTGGAAGAATCACACCGCCGCCGCCGCCAAATATTTTGATGTGTCCCGCACCTTTTTCTTGTAACAGATCGTACATGTATTTAAAATACTCGTTGTGTCCACCTTGGTAGGAAGTCATTGCAATGGCATTGGCATCTTCTTGAATGGCCGTATTTACGACTTCTTCTACGCTTCTATCGTGTCCTAAATGAATGACTTCTACACCTGTAGATTGAATAATTCGTCGCATGATATTGATTGCGGCATCGTGTCCATCAAACAATGAAGCTGCTGTTACGATTCGTACTTTATAGGTTGGTTTATAGGGTTGCGCTTGTTCCATCTGTAATGAAGTATCTATTTTAGGGCTGCAATTTACGGATTATTCAAAAAAATCGAACATTTTTTAAGAAATATATAAGATTCTAATATTACTCAATAAATGACGCTAGACCGCTACGCTGTTAGATTTTAGAATCAAGACTTGTTTGTGATTGTATGTGCATCTTAGGTATTTCATTTTTAGAGTCCGAAACGCATTCCTTCTTCCGCAAATTGAAAACCTTGTGCTTCCAAACTGTCTTTTAACACATTTGCATCTTGCAATGCAGGATTGGAGTGATTGAAATGTATGAAGATGACTTTATTTTTGGTAGCTTTGTCTTCGTTTTCAAAGAGTTTTGCGGTTTCTACAATGAACGGATGTGGTACTTCGCTCATCGGTCTTGGAATTTCGCCATCTTTGAAGAAAGTAGCATCTAAAAAAGCATAGTCTACTTTTTTAACTTCTGCTACAATATTTTTTTCCCAAAGTTGCCATTTATTAATATCTGGAATGAACAAGGCCGATTTGTGTTGTCCTTGAATTCTATAGCCGACCGTTTCTGAGAATTCGTCACGATGTGGTACTAAAAAAGGCGTTATTTGAAGTCCGTTTGTCAACTCTACGGAAGTGTTATGACTTAACTTTTTTAGCGCAATATTTTTAAGAGAAACTAGCTGACTCCAAGGTCCGTTCGTTTCTAGAAAGTTTTTCATTTTTGGCATCGCATAGACTGGAATTTGCGTTGCGTCCATAGCTTCGCGCCCAAAATACATAAGTCCTGTGTAATGACCAATGTGTGCATGCGTGAGAAAAACACCGTCAATTACATTGGTGGTTTCAAGCTGTTTGGAAAGGTGTTGAATTTGTTGTGCGATGTCGGGCGTGGCATCAAATATCCATTTTTTCTTTGCCTTGAGATCTATTAAACCCAAACAAGAGATTAGTTTTTTGGCAACTTTCCCTTCATGATATGGTTGACAACAGGTTTTGTGACAGTTGATTTGCGGATAGCCTGCATCTTGCGCCGTTCCTAATACGGTAAGGTATTGATCAGAAATGATCGTTTTCTTTTCTTGCTGACAGCTTGTAAAGAATACTAGTAAAACTAATAACCAGGTTTTTTTCATGTACGATTTTTTAATATTTCCCTGTTACGTGATCTTTGATGAGTTTGTATTGAAAGCTATTGAGTCGTTTGGCATCGTGTTCTTTTTCTATCAATGCTGAAATTTTTTGGTAATATTGTTTGTCTGAATGTCTAAAAATCAACCAAATGTCTAGATTTTGACATTGTACACTTGCATCACTTAACCAACCATATTTTTCAGTTAATTGCAGCAATTTTTCCGTGTTTTCGACGTCTAATTTTCGTTGCAATACCCAAACAGAATCAATCACATGTTTAGGATAGGTACTTTTTCTACCAAACTTTCCATCTTTTAATATTTTTCCATTTCGATGCTTTTGATCGTTTTCAATCATTTTTTTGAGCAGTGTACACATTTCAGTCTTATTCGGGATGGATTCCTGAGCAACTGCCCAAAGTGAACTGAGTACTATTATATAACTGAGTAGTTTTTTCACGGTAGTTGGATTCTATTTGTAGCATAAGATAGTGTTTTTCTTGCGATTGATTCTTCTTAAATTTCACAGCAAACAAAGTCGTAGTTTTAATTATTCGTGTATTTTTGTGTGGTACGATTTTGGAATCCATTAAACCTTTTGTACTTTTTTACAGTCTAAAAAATCTTAAATATATACTCATGAAAAAAATTATTATTGCTTTTGTTGGATTATTGATGTTGAATTCTTGTGCAGAGTTACAACAAGTTGTAAATCAATTGCCACAAGGCGGAACACTTGGAAATGCTGATATTGCAGCAGGATTGCGACAAGCGTTGGATTTTGGAATTGATAAGCAAGTACAAAAATTGACATTGAAAGATGGTTTTTATAACAACAGTCTTGTCAAAATTTTAATGCCAGAAGAATTACAAAAAGTAGATAAAGCCTTGCGTAAAATAGGATTGGGAAGTTTGGCAGATGATGGCATTAAAATGCTAAACAGAGCTGCGGAAGATGCTGTAAAAGAGGCAACTCCGATTTTTGTAAATGCCGTGAAAGATATTACGTTTACGGATGCAAAGAATATTTTATTGGGCGCAGATAACGCCGCTACACAATATTTGGAAGGAAAAACAACCACAGCGTTGTATAATAAGTTTCAACCTGTAATTCAAAATTCGTTTGCCAAGGTAGGCGCGGACAAAATTTGGACAAATTTGATTAATAATTACAACAGAATCCCATTAGTGAATAAGGTAAATCCTGATTTGACCGATTACGTAACCACGGAAGCACTGAAAGGTGTGTATACGATGATTGCAGTTGAGGAACAAAAAATTCGCACTAAAGTAGGATCGAGAACTACGGATTTGCTGAAGAAGGTTTTTGCGTTGCAGGATTAGTTTTTTTAGCTGTTGGCTGTTGGCTGTTGGCTGTTGGCTGTTGGCTGTTGGCTGTTGGCTGTTGGCTGTTGGAAAAATACTTTTTTCATTTAAAATTCAACATTTAGCATTTAGCATTTAAGATATACATAACACCATTGCAGGATTTATTTTGCGATGGTTTTTTTATGGGAAACCGTAAACAATTAATAGTTTTTTTACTTATTATTACATATTAAAACCACAATGTAAGATGACTAAAAAGCTACAAAGAATTGCTGCAATTATAACTTTTATTGGTGTCTTAGTTGCCTTATTTTTAAACATTAATAAGATTAAGAATTTGTTTTCATCCAATGCAGATATTACTGGAGAATGGTATGTAAGTTTTCAAGTTAACGAAACAATGCATAATGCGTATCAAGGAAAAGTGAGTGAGTATAAAATACATTTTATGCAAAATAGTGAGCAAATTAAAGGTGATGGAGAAAAGTGGAAGTATGACAATAAAGAACTGCCTTCAAATGAACATGATCCGCTAATAATTACAGGGAAATATAAAAATGATAGTATTTATTGTACGTACATACTGAAAGGTAAATTACGAGAAAGTACAGGAAGTTTTGTTGTTGCATTGGAAAATAATGAATTGAAAGGACATTTTTCCGGAACTGCCGCAGCTTCAAAAGGAAGTGTTCATGGTAAACGAGTTAAGTAACAGATGAAATATCTTTTCTCCATATTCTTTTTTGCTACAGTTTCATGGTATTGCCAAGCCCAAAATGTCTACAAAACACCTTCGGGAGCGCGATATCATTTGAGTTCGTGTAGAATGGTGGAAAATGTTTCTAGCAAATTATCAGGCGTTTCGGAAATTGATCAGTATCAATTAACACCTTGTAAAATTTGCAAACCACCTCCAAAACATAAGTTACGGAAAGGAAATAATCTAAGAGATAAATCTGTGGGAACTTCCAAAAAAACAGTTCGCTGCAAAGACATTACTCAAAAAGGAACTCGTTGTCAACATAAAACACATCTGGCAAATGGCTATTGTTTTCAACATACAAAACAAGATCAAAATTCACCTAAAAACGCTTCTAATTCATCAAAAAATACAACGTCACTTTGTGGTGCGCGGACAAAGTCTGGAAAACGTTGCCGACGTAAAGTAAAAGGTAGCGGATTTTGTTATCAGCACGATTGATTTTGGTTATTAATTGAAAATTGAAAAGGTGAAAAGATTGAATGAAAATAACTTCTCATTGTTAGTTTCTCACTTTCAGCGAGTTTGATAAAATACTGCGTTTTTCATTGGAATTTTTGTTCTTTTTACACACTAAATTCGTAGCAATTTTGTACCTTATTAAGATAACTCTTAATTACACACCATGGATAGAATAAAAATATACACAACCAACGAACAGATTCAGGCAATGGACGCCAAACATATTTTAAGTGAAGCCGGAATTAACTATTTTGAAATCAATAAAATGGATCGTTCGTATGCAGGAATGTTAGGCGGCGATATTGAATTGCATGTTGCCAAAGAAGATGCGGAAAAAGCATTGGAGCTGCTTGCTGATTTAAAATAGACTTGATGAAATTACGAATTAGGCGTTGAATGCTTCTTCCTGCTTTTTAGGTAACATCAATTTATAAACTCACTAAAATACTAGCGCAACAAACAAGTCTATTATGACGAGAACACCAAAAATCATTACTCCTGAAGAAAAAACGGATTCACTTTTAGGCGGCATGCGCAATTTATTATTAAATTCGGAACAAACTGCTGGCGATGTGTATTTAGTAGAAGGATTGATGCCGAAAGGAAGTGAAGTTCCGCTACATGTTCACACCAAAGAAGACGAGATTTTTCATGTACTCGAAGGCGAAGTCGAATTGATGCTAGGCGATGAAACGATACACGCAAAAGAAGGAACAATTATTTATTTACCTAGAAACATACAACACGGTATTAAGACCTTGGGTGAAGAAACGGCGCGCGTATTGAATTATGTAATTCCTGGTCAAAATTTTGAAAACTTCTTTAACGAAATGAAACAATTGGGCAAAGATGTTTCTCCCGAAAAAAGGAGTGAGCTTGCCAGCAAGTATGGGATTTCATTTCTGTAAACATATACATTTCGTAGACATACTGCATTTTTTGTACCTAAAAACAAACTCTCAAGTAAAATATTTTTTAAATTTCTATGGAAATTAATCACCAAAAGAAAATTTTACGTGTATCGAAATCGTCAAACAATAGTTCCAGGTAAACAACTTGCCGTTGCACATAGTTTACAAAAAAAGCCGAATCGTGGTGCGATTTTCCAATTGGTTGATAATAGAGCTGTTTCAAGTCTTGAAGAACATTTATTTCATCAAAAAAATAAAGATCAAGTATTACAAAGACAAGTAATTCAACTTGGCAAAGGCAAATATGGAGATTCTGCAAAATTAGCAAGAGAGCGCTTTAAATTAGGTGGAGGAAAAAAAGTTAAAAGGGTTGATTTTAAAAAATGGAAACGCGGAAGAGAAGCACAACATTTAATTCCTGCACAAGTGTGCAGAGATTACGGAATTCCGAAGTCTTGGGCAAATAGTGCTACAAACGGAATGATGCTACCTTCTGGCAGACGTAGAACCAATCACTTACGTTTAACACGTTTAGACAAAGGGAAAATGCACCATATTAAAGGTGGTGGAAGTCATCCAAATTACAATAAATATGCTTTTAGACTTGCAAAGCAGTATCAATGGAAAAAAGGAAAAGTTACAAGAACTCAGTTTGACAAACTCACGGGCGTTTTAAGGAAAGAAAATAGACCTAAAAGATCAGGTGCTGCGAGTGGATATATTGATGATTTGGGCTAAATCTAAGTGTTTTCACCCTTTTTTTCTGCTTATAATTTTTAGTACATTGCTCACACTTAAAAAGTTATCATTATGGAATGTTCAAATCTGCTAGAAGCAGCGTTAAAAAAAAGAAATATTGATCAATCGTTATTTCAAGAATCAACAGATAAAGTATTGATTACCGATTTGCAACGAACGCTTTTCGAATTGGGCTTTCGCAAAGAATTAAAGTGGGACAATTACCAAGCTGATGGCGATTATGGAAATGCTACAACTGCGGCAGTTGCTGCTTTTGCCAAAAAAAATAATTTTCAAAGTGATGGAAAATCTGTTACGGACGATTTGGCTAAGTTGATTTTAGAACGACACGATTTTCTCCCAGAAATGTATGTGTTGTGGGCAATTCACGATTCTGATCTTCGTACTAAAAAGTACATTTCCAAAGGCACAAAAATGAGCGTTACAGCAATTCAAGTATTTTTGAATACAGAAGGCTATGGCGAACAATTGAATTTTGAAAAGTTTGGTGCCGATGGTTTTTATGGAAATAGCACCCGAAATGCAGTTATAAAATATGCCAATGACAACGGAATTGACTCTGATGGCGACTCGCTCACACGACCGTTGATTGATCTTTTCCTAAAAGACATCAAACGATATTATGGAAGTAGTTGGAGCGATTTGGCACCTAAAAATCTTCCCAATAAAAAATCGCCTTTGGTGTTATTTGAAGCTTCTAATTTTTCAGGAAAACCCTGTAGAGCTGATGTTGAATTTGTGCCTGCGCTCGAAAAAATTAACGGTTATGCCAAAAAAGCCAATGTTTTTGTGTACGTAACAAGTTCGTTTCGAACCACTACCAATGTGCAAGGTGCAATTGTACCGCCAGCTACGTTTTCCAATCATCTAGCAGGACACGGAATTGATATGAATTTACAGTATGGTAATGGACAATGGGCAAACTCAAAAGTATTGACTAAGTATCCAAACGTTCCCGAGCCTGTAAAGTACTTTTTAAGCCTAATTATTGACGACCCTGAATTGCGCTGGGGCGGAAATTTCAACACCAAAGATCCTGTACATATCGACGATCATTTGAACAAAGACAGAGCTGTTTGGAAAAAACGCTATCAAGCGATGCAAGAAGCTGTACAACTTGGAAAAGTATAGCCTTAGCTATCGTTTTATTTTATAACGCAGAAGTTGATGTGGAACTTCGTCCAAATATTTTAGACATTAGATCGGATGAATTTGGAAGATATTACTATCATCACAACGAGTTTGGTGGTTGTACGAACTAGAACAATACAACAATGCTATTGCTACGTTTGATGTTGCATTACACTTATATTCAAATTTCGCGGAAGTTATTCATTACAAAGCAATTTGCCTTCAAAAATTAGGAAACTCAGCGCAAGTAACGCAATCATTTGAATCCGCAAATCGTGAAGGCAAACTAGGAAATACTATTAACGAAGACAATGCGGTGTATGAATTGTATCCGTATCAAATTCGTTGGTAATCATTGTTGTTTCTTTCAGAAAAAATAAAAAGCAAATCAAAGTTCGCAAACATTTAATCCCAACATGGTAAACATGACTCAGAAGGTGGAGGACAAGAAGTTGATGGTACACAATGATCGGTTAATCTATCAGGAGGACAAGGACCTGTAATACAACCGATAAGTTTCGAAATATCAATGTATCCACCAGATATATTCTCCCCATTCAGTGAAGAAATTGATTTCTTATTTAACTTGAGCGATGTTAGATTCTTTTTTTTCATTTCATTATATTTTAGAATTAATAATGAAACGAATCTAATACAAGAGCTAGGCGAATACAAGTTATACGTATGACGATTCCGTGAATTGGCGGAAATTCAAAATGTAGCGTATACAAATCGTATACAACTTCTGTTTTTATGTAGTATACAGTCTGTTCATTATATAATATTCTGTAACTTCATTAAAAATATTATATGTATCATTCTGCCAAAAAATCAAAAAAGCAACAAAAAGCAGTGGGTAATATTACATTATCAAAAAAGAATGCTCCTTTTGAATTCGTGGATAATCGTCCGCATCAACTTATAGAAAAAAACGCTTTAAAAAATTCTTCTGAAAGTCCAGATAGCACCCATCTTATTTATCAATTAGGCAAGAAGAAAAAGGATGAAAAAATTGGTCCGCCTAAAATGTATAAAATAGTAAAAGAAGGTTGGAACGATGAAGAAGCAATGGAAAAACATTGCTGGAGTTATTGTGAAGACTCACATGTAACACTTGTGAATGCCGCTAGAAAGTTGGGGTTAGATCCGCCAATGCTAGGACACGGTTCTAAAAAAGTCGCAGGTGGAACCGCTAAAGATGCTACTTTATACAATGTCTTTAAAACATATATGGAGTATAAGTTGAAAGATTATTCAGGACGTACTTTGGATAAAAAAGCTAAACAGGCTCTAAAAGAATAGGTATCTATTTTCCAATAGCTATTTGACTTTTACATACAAACCATCAAACGCAGTTTTCCAGGTTTTTTGATCGTTCGAAGTTTCCCAATGTTGCCGAACCGAACCATTTTTGTTGAGTGTCCACGTAACTCTGTTTACATATTTTTGACCTTTCGGAGAAGTAAGCTCATCGCTCATTAAAATCATTTGGTTTCCTACTCTATCTCCTTTTAGATGCAAACTCGCGCCTTGATTGTCGATCCAAATTTGTTCCCATTGTTTTTTCTGAGCATTGTAAAAATTATAGCTTGTTCCGGTATACTTTGCCTTCGCACTTGTCCAATTTTCGCGTAACACACAATCATCTTCAATTTTAGTAATTGTATTATTTCCTGCAAAAGTACCATCGGGATTGGTGACTTTCCAAGTTCCTACCCAAAAGTCAAACGCTTGATGGTTTTCGGTACAACATTTACATTTGCTTTGTTGTGCTGTCAATGTAAACGAAGCTATTGCAATACAAATGAGTAGTAATTTTTTCATACTATGAGGAATTAATTTATGGGAATTAAGATACTGTAAATTTTAATGTCTCCATCAAAAAAAAGCTTTTTCACTGATACTCAAACCCTAAACTTTTGCATTAATTAACATTTTTTAATCAATTTCTAATATTCTCTTAACATATAAATCTAGGTTTTCATCCTATATTTGTACTGTTGTAAAATTCTACTACAACATTTTTTGGGTTAGTTAAAAAATAGAAAATCGGGTCTCATTACCCGATTTTTTTATGTAATTGTTTAAAGTACTCAAAAGCTTTCGCAAGTCGTGAACCATACCAACTAAAATATTCGCCGTCTACAAAAACGATTTTTGCATGCTGCGTACATCGTCCAAGTTCAAACGCGTGTTCCTCTTTAAAAGGATATGGCTCTGAAGATAGCATTACAATAGCTGGATTGCCTTCTAAACGCATTTTTTTGATTTCTACTTCTGGATATCTTCCGTGTGATGCGTATATATTTTCAAATTTGCACAGTGTCAATAAATAATTGATAAACGTATCTTCTCCCGCTACCATCCAAGGTTTTCGCCAAATAAAATAGGCTACCTTTTGCACGGGAATGTCTCTGACAAATTCTTGAAAATCTTTTAAATAAAATTGAATCTTATTGTTAATTTTTGAAGCTTCTGTGTTGCACTTCAACATGGCACCATATTGCGAAATCATTTCCATAGATTCATCAATATTTTTTACATCCGAAACATGTACAGGAAATAATTTCTCCAGTTCTTCAACAATTTCTTTGCTGTTTTCTTCTTTGTTGCAGAGAATCAAATCGGGGTGTAATTCCTTTATTTTTTCTAATTTAATATTTTTTGTGCCACCCACAACGGTTTTGGTACTTTTAAAATGATACGGATGTACACAAAATTTGGTGATCCCCACAATGCGTTCTTCCAACCCTAAATCATATAACAATTCTGTTTGCGATGGCACTAACGAAACAATTCGCTGCGGTGGTTTTTCCAACGTAAAAGTTCGTTGCATTTGATCGGTGAATTCCATACTTCGACAGGCGCTGTATTAGTTATAATTGAAAGGTTATTTCGTTAATATTACAGCCATTTGCACTTGTAATTCTTGTGCTTTTTTCGCTGCTGCAGATGCAAAATCTGCTTCGTTGGATGCGTAGATAATCCCACGAGAAGAATTGATCAACAAACCAACCGTGTCTGTCATTCCGTATTTGCAAACGTCCTGTAAGTTTCCGCCTTGCGCACCCACACCAGGAACGAGTAGAAAGCTCTCAGGAACAATCGCTCGGATTTCTCCTAAAAAAGAAGCTTTCGTCGCACCAACTACGTACATTAAATTTTCGCTGTTCTCCCATGTTTTAGACGTTTCTAGCACATGTTTGTACACTTCTTTCCCTTCAATAGTTTTCGTTTGAAAATCGAACGCGCCTTTATTGGAAGTCAACGCCAATAAAATAGTATGTTTTCCTTCAAAAGCTAAAAAAGGTTCTACCGAATCTTTCCCCATATATGGTGCCACTGTTACCGAATCGAAAGCTAAATCTTCAAAAAACGCTTTCGCATACATGCTCGACGTATTTCCGATATCGCCGCGTTTTGCATCGGCGATCGTAAAAATTTCAGGATGCTTGGTGTTTAGATATTGAATCGTTTTTTCCAATGCTTGCCAACCTTTAATTCCGTATGCTTCATAAAATGCCGTATTGGGTTTGTAAGCGACTGCTAAATGCTGTGTAGCATCAATAATTGCTTTGTTAAACTCAAAAATCGGATCGTCAGTTTCTAACAGGAATTTTGGAATCTTATTCAAATCCACATCCAATCCTATACATAGAAATGATTTCTTTTTATGAATTTCTGCAATTAGTTGTGTTGTGGTCATTGTTATTTTTGTTGCTGGTTGTTAACTGCTAGTTGCTGGTTGTTAGTTGTTAGTTGTTAGTTGTTTGTTGCTGGTTGCTTTACATAAGGGATTTTTTCATAACACACAAACAACAGACAACTACTAACTGACAACTACATTAAAACTCACTCGCTTCTTTTAACTTTTCTGTATTTTCAACAAGCATCAATTCATCTAAAATCTTTTGAATATCTCCATTGATAATGTTTGACAAATCGTACAGTGTCAATCCAATTCTGTGGTCCGTGACACGACCTTGTGGATAATTGTAGGTTCTAATTTTGGCACTTCTATCACCTGAAGAAACCATGCTTTTACGACGAGCAGAATCTGCTGCCAATTTCTTTTCCAATTCCTTTTCATACAAACGCGAACGTAAAACTTTCAACGCTTTTTCTAAGTTTTTATGTGACGATTTTTGATCTTGACAACTTACCACTAATCCCGATGGTCCGTGATGCAATCGAATGGCAGAATACGTTGTGTTTACCGATTGTCCTCCAGGTCCTGTAGAGGTGGTACGTTCTATTCGTACATCGTTCATGTCTAATTCTACATCAAATTCTTCGGCTTCAGGCAATACCATGACGGTTGCTGCACTTGTGTGTACACGGCCTTGCGTTTCTGTTTGTGGCACACGTTGTACACGATGCACACCAGCTTCAAACTTCATGGTTCCGTATACATCTTCACCAGAGACTTCAAAAATAATTTCTTTGAACCCGCCAGAAGTTCCTTCACTGTAATCTACTACGCTTACATTCCAACCGCGACCTTCGCAATATTTTGTATACATTCGGTGTAAGTCTCCCGCAAAAATACTGGCTTCGTCTCCTCCAGTTCCTGCGCGTACTTCCACCACTACATTTTTACTATCTTCTGGATCTTTAGGGATTAATAAGAATTTAATTTCTTCTTCCAACACTGGCAATGCATCTTTAGCTTCATCCAATTGCATTTTTGCCATTTCTACCATTTCGGCATCGCTTCCATCAGAAATAATTTCTTCAGCTTCGGCAATGTTGTCTATGAGTTCTTTGTATACATCGCGTTTTTCTACGAGTATTTTAAGATCTTTATATTCTTTATTGAGTTGTACGTATCTTTTTTGATCTGCAATGATGTCTGGTTGAATAATTAAATCATTCACCTCATCAAAACGTTGCTTTACTATTTCTAACTTTTCTAACATGGAACTTCTCTTTTCAGGTTTGCAAATTTACAATTTTTATTGATTGTTTATAGTTTTCTATTGATGATCTAAAACACTTTCTACAATGTCGCAATTTTCTTTTGAATAGAATTGAATTATCTTACTTTAAAATTGCACATTTAGTACTAGAATATTGAGTAACCATTAAAATGAACACACATGAAAAAAAGAGATTTGAATTCATTAAAATTAAACAAAAGTATTATTTCATCATTAAAGGGAGGATTGCACAGCATTCCTATTGATAGTGACTGCACTTCTTTAGGAGATGGAACGCCATGTCCTGATACGAAACGCGATTGTGGTACACAAAGTTAAAGATACTTTACGAATTGCATATTTTAAATGTATAGCTGCATCATTTTCTTCGGAAGATGATGCAGTTTTCTTTTTTACAAACATTACTATTATTACGGATTTTCCATCGGCAACATCCATCATTTCTTAGTAGTTTTATAGCTTAACCACAAACCTATATATCATGAAAAAAAAGCAAATTAATTTAAAACAATTAGCATTAAAAAAGTCGAGAGTAGCATCATTGGAATCTGATGGATTAAAAGGAGGATTTCAGTCGTGGACAGGAACTGCGGAGCCATGTTTTCCTAGTGAATTTGGATGTGGCGGAACTTTTGGTTGCCCACAAGAAACTGACGGTTGTCCTCAATATACTGATGCATGCGTAACCGTTGGTTATGGTTGTCCAGCACCTACAAACGGATGTGGATTCACACAAATTGGATGTCAATCTGATTCAGTTTGTCCTCCAGGAGTTCAATGCTACTAAGAATTATTTTTAAATCACAAACAAGAAAGGCTTTCATGTATTTGAAAGCTTTTTTTATACCAATTATTTTCATTTTATTACCATTTACACAGTATTACTTTTATTTCTTTATTTAGCAATTCCATTTTGATAGCTTTGAGACGTATACACTCAAAATTTATAATCATGAAAAAACAAAAATTATTGCTAAAAAAATTACAACTTTCCAAGTCAAAAGTTTCTAATTTTTCTACACATCAAATTGTTGGCGGCTCATTTTTGTGCGTCACTGATACTTGTTGCGGTCCGCCAAAATCTGTATATCCAGATATCTGTCCAGTTTCGGACGGTTGTCCAAATCCTTCGGATGCATGTCCATCTGCGGCTTGTCATTCTTTTGATTGTCAAACCATAGTAGGCTGCACAACAGATGCTCCAACTTTGGCTTGTTGGTAAAAGTTATACCAATTTATACATAAAATGACACAAAATAACAAAGGCTTTCAAATACATGAAAGCCTTTGCTGTAGGTTATTTTGGGTAAGATTTATATTTTTTAGAATACACGTACAATGTTGAATCCGAAGAAAATATCGCCGTCAGTCCAATCGCCTTCTCCATAACTTAAAAATCCTGGTTCGTTTGTCGATTGTGCATTAGAGAATAACAATTGAAATACGTGTCCGCCAGTTTCAATATCCACACCAATTGTTAATGGATTTTTAAAGGCAGTATCATCCGCTCTACTAAAGTTATACGCATAATCCATATTGATCGACATACGTTTGCTTACTTTTAAGCGTCCACCGATTCCCATGGCAAATTGATCGTGTTTTTGCGAAGACTCTAACGTTAAGTTGTGACGCACATACGATGGTGCCAATTCCAAAGAAAAGCTGTTGTTAAATCTTCTTGAGATTAATAGTTGTGTGGTATAGCTTAAACGATCTTCAAACGTTAAGAACGGAAAGCGATCTTTTCGTACTTGCGTGTTGATATTCGCGGTAGCATACCCAACCAAACTTACGGGAAAGGCATCTGACTGATCTTTTAGCTTCATTTTTGTAGAAAGCGCATAGGTTTGGCGCAACGATTCTCTACTGATTCCAAATTGCCAACCTTCAAAAAGTCCGTATACCAATTGAATTCTTGTATTGGCATTGTCAAATCCGAAAAATGTGGTCAATCCGTCATCTAAGGTTCCAAATCGGTGTGATACATATAGATAAAAATCGCCTTTTGCTGCGACTTTTGTCGATTGTATATTCATAATTCGCATCGCCTTAAATGCTGGCGACACAAAGGTTTCTGGTGTTGCTTCGTCTTCTAATTCGTCAAGTAAATCATCTTGCGCAAGCAAACTTATACTGCTCAAACAGCATAAAAGAAATATGTAATAATGTTTCATTTGTATTATTTTTTGAGAATGATGGCTTTATCTAGTTTCAATTCGCCAAGCAAATCGTCGTAACCAATGATTCTTCCTTTGATTCTTATTTTTTGGTCTTCTGTTAAGTTGTCGGTTTTGGTTCCTTCTTCGAGTTGAAAGTAGAAACTTCCATCCACGGAAATCCCTTTTACGTCTTTTGCTGTGATAACGCCCGTTACTTCAATGACTTTATCGCCTGCTTTTGACCATTCATCTGCGTTGGCTTCCATTTTACTTTCAAATTCTTGGGCACTTCCTGTGTACACAACTTCCATATCATCTAGCGTTTTGTGAGCTTTGTAGATGTATAAATATCCTCCAACTCCAACAATGACTAGTACGACTAAGGCAATGAGTATTCTTTTTTTACTTTTTTTCGATAAGCTCATAATTCAAAGTGATGTTAATTTCTTTAGCTATTTTTTCACGAACAATACTTGGAATTTCAATTCCGAAATCTTGTGGTTTTACAGAAAGAAATGATGCAACCATTATTTTGTCTCCATTTTTGGAAACTTTTGCTGTAGTGGCTACTTCTTTGGCTTTTCCTCTTACCGTAAGTGTTCCTGTCAAGTTGTATTCTTTGGCTGTACTGGATAGATCGGACATATTGAAACCTTCTAGTTTTCCTTTGAAAGTTGCTTTTGGAAATTTATCCGAATCCATATAGTTTTCGTTAAAATGTTCTTCCATCAACGCTACTTTGAAGTGAAATGATTTGATAAATAGCAACGCTGCTAATTCGCCAGAGTCCACTTTTAAGACCGCTGTTGTACTGTTACTTTTTGCTTCTACTGGCTCAAATGCTTCTACCGAAGCTTTGAAATCGGTCGTTCCTGTTTTGGTATAGTATTTTTGTGCTGCAACAGTTCCGACTGCTAAAAACAAGCACAGGTGTAGTAATTTCTTCATATTGTTTATTATTGGTGTTGATTTAATTTTCTAAAAATCCATCTGCTGCCCATTGTTCAATAATTTGACGGTTTTCTGGCGGCATTTGCCCTGATGGTGGCATTGGGTTGGAGGCATTATTGATACGATTGATTACGTTTCCTTGCTCCACGCCTGCTCTGGCGTTGGCATATCCATCTAATTGTAAACCTGCGTTTGCACTTGGTCCACTGTGGCAACCTACACAGGTACTGTTGAGAATAGGCGCTACATCATCGTCATACGTTACACTTTCTACAATTGGTGGTAAATCTTCAATTTCCACTTCGTCAATCGTATTCGTGGTACAGTTGTAAAGTGTAGCAATGACTACTGATACTATTACTAAAGTTACTTTTCGATACATTGTTTTTAATTTAATTCTTATGTTAGGTTTATTATGATTTTGCTGATTCTTTTTCTTTTTCTGAACGTACTAATTTTTTATGAATTTAGACTATTGTCTTTAGTTACACAATTTTTCCCCATCATTTCTAAAACAGTGTAAATTAACACCATTTTCCCTTGTAAATACTAAAGAAATTGCTTGAAGCGGAAATATACCCCTTGAAAAGGAATCCTGTTTTTGGATGATTCTGTGATTATTTCTGAGTTTTTCATGCTTGTTCTTTTGTGTCTTTGTACAACTCGTATTGGTAGGATTCTAAAAAATAAAAGTAGTCGCATTTTGAATGCTTCCCTGTAACGAATCCGCTTTTTACTAGTAATTTTCCGACAGTTTGACGTATTTTTAATAGTTTATACTATTTTTAATTTATTATGAATCAAATACATAGCATTTTAATTCATTGCGGCAACTTCCGTAGGACGCACACCAAATTCTTTTTTGAAGCATTTGGAGAAGTACGACGGACTTGAAAAGCCATATTTAAACGCTATTTCAGCCACAGTGTCCGAATTGGCTAACAATGCAGTTTTCGCTTTGTTGAGTCGGATGAATGTGATGAGCTGACTTGGCGATTTTCCAGTTGCATCTTTTATGCGACGTTGTAATTTTCGTTCACTCACGCCTGTTTCTCGCGTGAGCATTTCCACACCAAAAGCATTGTTATCTAGGTGTTCATCAATAATTTTTATGACATCTTCTAGGAATGAATCATATTTTGAAAAACCATACGGAAATGATGTTTTCACTTCTGTATTTGATGTATCTGTTACATGATACAACTTGCAAAGTTGATGCGTTTTATAGGTTAAAATGGACGTATCTTTCGAGAAATTGAATGCGACACCTGACAGCAAATGTTTGATGGCTTGTGTTACTAAAATTTTGTTTGGCTTTATCAACGATAAAATTGACGCAATCATGTAATTGTCTCTTTTCGTTAAAGGATCGTCATGATTTGCAGCACTTTCTTTCATGTAAATACCAGCCGAAAATGGTATTCCTTTTGCTTTTAAATCATTTAATATGTTGATTCCCGAAGCAATGGCTTTGCTTGGCACTTCAAACGCAGCCATAAAAAACTTTTTTTCTTTGCTGATGATGGTTCCTCCATTTTGAATGATGAAATCATCCAATTCCTGAGATTTTACACTGAAGTTAGAAGCGTTGATGATTTGTCCGAATAAAATGGTAGAGAGTCTTTTTTTATAACAACCATCACACGGAGGCAATTGACGAATGAATGTTTTCATTTCGTCCAACACTTCTCTGGTATTTCCAGCCCAAAATAGATGATCGTTTCCGTCAAATTCTACAAATTTTGCATCGTTGATGCGTTCTGCAATGAATTTGCCTTCTTCAATTTTTACATCAATGTCGTTGGTACGCTGCATTAACAACGTAGGTACTTTTATATACTCTAAGATATCAATGATGTTTACTTGTGTGTTCATTTTGGTGAGTTTCATGGCAGCTCTTGGGCTTGCACCTGAACGAAAGTAACTTGCCAACCAGCTCATAAATTGCCGATCGTTTGCTTTGGATGGCACTAAGGATTCTAGGTTCATTTCTCCACTTCCCCAGTCATTTTCTATCATGTCGTACACCTTTTGACGTTCTTCATCCGTTGGCGCCCAAGGATAATCTTCGGAATATCTTCGTTTTGCAAAAATTCCAAATGTAATCAATGCAATCACACGATTTGGATACGTGGCGCTGAATAAAGCCGAAACACTTCCGCCTTCCGAATGTCCAAATAGAATGGCTTTTTTGGAATTGGTGGCATCCATGACGGCTTTGATATCTTCCATGCGTTCTTCTAGCGTAGACAATTCCACAATACGATCGGACAAACCTGTGCCTCTTTTATCAAAAAGAATGATGCGCACTGATTTTCCAAGTTCTTGAAAAAAGTCTACCAATTCTGGACACGCCCACATCCAGTCGATGTTGGAAATCCAACCTGGAATGTACACCAAATCTATCGGGCCAGAACCAAAAACTTGGTAGGCAATGCTAAGGTTTCCGCTTTTTGTGTATTGTATTTTAGGAATCATCTGTATATTTTATGCTATTTAATACTAAGCCATAGCGTAGGTTACTATGTAATAATAATTTTCAACTTACCATAAAAAAATAAACTTCTATATATGAGTTAAGCTATCAAAAAATTGATATTTATCCTAATTTGGAACATAAAAGTTATTGTGTTTCATTATTACATGCAATGGTTACAATTTGGGGTTGTACCATTATTTTTTTATCAATTTGATGGTTTTGCTTGCTTCTTCACTGTAAAGTTTCATGAGGTACATTCCGCTTTGTAGGTTGTTAACATCTATCGTTTCTAAACGTGTGTTTTGCGTTTTTACCATTTGTCCGTTCACATTGTATATTTCAATACGTTCAATACGTGTTTCAGGGCTTTTAATGTTTACTGTAGTCACAGCAGGATTTGGATAAACCGAAAGGTTTTCTAGTAGTGTATCTTCTACCGAAAGGGTAGAAAAATCAAATGAAGGCGTTCCAGATAATCCAGAAGCATTTGGGTCTACTACATTGACAAATTCTGCGGTTCCGTTGTCAATCATATCTGCTTGCATGAAACTTTTTAACGGAGTTACTGTCGTTGCTAATGCAGAATTGTTGGCTAATATTTCTAGAGTTCCGCTTGTTGGTGCGCCATTTATTTGAAATGTTACTATTGATGTCGTTGTTCCTGCAGATGGTGCTGGTAATGATGCAGGACTTCCCAAAGTTTCTGTTATTAAGTATCCGTCAATTGTTGGTTGTGCTACATTGGTTCCGTCGAAGAACGTAGCACTTGCAGCTCCTCCAAGAGAAGAGGTTACCGTTGCGGTAACTCCGTCAGGCACAATAATGGTGAATCCGTAACTCTGTACAGAGGTTGCAAAGTTAGATGCGCTCGCATTCGGCACCGCTCCAACAGAGAAACTGTAATTTCCATTGTCAATTAGTGTGTACGTATAGCCATCTTGGGCATTCATTTGTACGGTAAATAGGCAGTAAATTGCCATGAATAGATTGGTTGTAAAAGTAATTTTGTTCATCATGTTAATATTTAGTATTCGTATTTAGTTTTCTGGTAATTGTTTAGTGTTTGAAACATAGTTTCAGAGTTGATAATTTATTTGGCTAATGTCACATATATCGTGTGTTTACGCTGCATAAATCTTCCCGAAAGGGAAAAAACACCTCTAAAAAGGAAAAATAGTTTTGGTTTATATGACATTTTAATCTTGAGTTGGTAATTGTTCTTCTATTTGAAAGGTGCTAAAGTTTAAAAAGTTCCCTGGATGCGCTAAAACATTTTGTAAGATGAGTGGCGAATCTGCTACTCCACCTTCGTATTGTGTAGTTCCACTTAGATTCACATCATTGTCATTGTAGCCGTTGATGATGAATGTGGAAAAGTTGAGAAAGTTTCCAGGATCATTTAAAGCTGCTGACAATATTGCGGTCGTATCTGGTGTGCCTCCTTGGTATTGTACAATGCTGTCTCCATTTACATTTCCTGCCCACATTCCTAACGTGTTTGCTGGCATTCCTGCATCGGTTTGTGCATTAATTCCAAAAGTGATTGGATTGATGGCGTTAGCAAAGTCAATTATTGTTATGACAGAAGATAATCGCTTTGCATTCGCCATCATGATTCCTAAGTGATTTCGATGTTTTATTGCGATGAAGTAATCGCCCACGTTTGCTGCAAATTGTATTGGAGAAACGGCATCCATACCCACAATGTCGCCATCGCGTTGTAAGAGAGCAGACCTACTTTCTATGATAATCGTATTGTCTAAAGGATCGCGTAGTTCAACAAAAACCCAATCTACAATTGCATCGCTACCTGTAGTTGTATTTACTAGAATTGTATCAAAAATTGCCAAACCGTCTCCATACGGACTTATGAATGGTAGTAAACCTGCCGCTCGCAAATCGTCGCGCATTACATCTTCTTCTCCTGTGTTTGGGTTGAGACTTGCGCCTTGTAAATACACTTTTAGCGCGAGTGCTTTGGAAGCACCTGTGATTGATTTAAAACCTGTCCAACCAGCGTTTGTGTAGGGCTGAACGTTTCCTGATCGTACAAATAAATTGATAGTAGAACGATTGGTAAAGGTATTGTTCCCATTCGTTTGATTGTTTAGTGATGGTGGCGTAAATCCTTCTAGAATAAACGTTTTTAGCGGATTATTTTGAAAAGCTCTTCTACCGATACTAGTGATGGAAGGCGGAACGACTACAGAAGTTAATTGATTATTTCGTAACGCATCTGCTACGATAGCTGTAATTGCAAAGTTTTCTGTACCATTGTTTGCGGAAGTTGGAATAATTAACTCACCTGTTATACTACTATCCACAATTTCAACGGTATTAGGAGTTAATGTTCGGATTCTGAACGTAATGTTAGTGTCATCAAATTCATTAAAAACCGCTGGATCTTGTCCGTTGATCGTTGCAAAACCTGTCCAACCGCTGGTTAAATAGTTTAATTCTGTATTTGTAGGAACAATTAGTGCTATATTACCTCTACTTCCTTGGAAAGAATCTGAATTGCTTCCCCCAGTAATACTTGGTGGTGTTGTATTTAAGACGATCACTTCCGTTAGCGGGTTATTTCTAAAACAATTATTTCCTAGTGAATTTACATTCGCAGGAATCGTCACCGTCGTTAATTGATTGTTTCTAAATGCTTGTGCTGGAATGGTGGAAATATTTTCAGATATAGTTACACTAGCTAAGTTATTTGTCTCAAAAGCGCCATTTCCTAAAGAAGTAATTGTATTGGGAATGACTAAGTCTCCTCCGATTTGATTTAGACGAAATGCTCTAAAACTAATGACGCGCACGCTTGAAGGAATGGTCAGGCTTGTAAGCTGATTGCTTTGAAAAGCGAAATTATCAATATTTCGTAGTGTATTTGGCAGTTGTACACTGGTCAAGTTTGTATTTTCAAAGGCACTTTGCCCAACTCTTACTACTGAGAACGTAGTTCCTTGTGTGGTTACACTTGCATCAATTATTAAATCTTGCGGAATGTTGGTTCCACCTTTAATTGCTACTTCGTTTGGTGATAACGACGTGATTTCATAGTCAAAATTGTTTTCAGTAAATGTTGATCCAACAATGAGAGCCACTACGCCATTTACAGAAGCAAAGCCTGTCCAACCTGCGTTTTCATAGGCAGTTTCTGTTCCTGAAGGAACTGTCAAAGCAATACTTGCTGGCGTATCAAATGTAAACTCTATGTTTCCTACTGTTGGCGGAGTTGTTGCCAATACTGCTACAGTTGTGATAGGATTGTTAAAAAAAGCAAAACCATCAATTGTTGTGACACTGGCAGGAATTGTAATATCTGCAATATTATTAGCCTGAAAAGCAAAATCATCAATTACGGTAATTCCGTCTGGTATGCTGATGCTGGTTAAGTTATTACTACTAAAAGCACTTCTGCTTATTGTTGTCAAACCAGTTGAAAATGTAATACTAGTAATTTGATTGTCAAAAAATGCACGTTCTTCCATAGAAGTTACAGTGTTTGGAAGTAGTACGTCCGCCAATTGATTGTCTCTAAATGCAGCATTTTTTATAGTAGCGAGCGCAGAAGGTAATGCAATACTTGTCAATTGATTTCCTCTAAAAGCTTCTATTCCAATTTCAGTAATAGTATTTGGCAATGAAACACTTGTCAATTGCGCATTTAAAAAAGCATAATTAGCAATTTTTGTGACAGTGAAATTTGTAGTGTTAAAAGTTACACTTGAAGGAATTGTAATACTTCCCGTAAGTGTACTGCTAATCACCGAAACTGTATTTCCAGCTTGTGAGTTAATGCCATAAGTAATGTTATTTACTTCAAATAAGTTCAAAGTTCCATTGACTGTAGCAAAACCTGTCCAGCCATTGTTTAGGTAATCATCTATAGCTATTGAAGGCACAATTAAATCTATATTGCTTGGCGTTCCAAAAGAGTCTCCAAATACGGTTGCTGGCGTATTTCCTAAGGCAATCACTTCTGTGAGTCCTGTGTTTACAAAAGCTTGATTATCAATAAATCGAATCGTACTTGGAATGGTAACACTTGTTAGATCCGTATTGTTAGCAAATGCTTCAAAGTAAATTTCAACAACAGTATAGGTTACATCTTGAAAGGTAACACTGCTTGGTATGGTATATTGACCTGTTATAGGAGCAGATGATGATATAGCTACTTCATCCGGATTAAAGTTTATAACTTCGTAAAATGTTCCATCTACTGTGAATCCGCCGCCGCCTTCAAGTTCTTGAGCATTCGTTTTTAGCATTCCAAAACATACAATTAGTACGGATATGGTTGCTAGTAATTTTTTTTTCATGATTATGTGTGTGTTTAGTATACGCTGCTAAAGTCTTTGAAATTGACTGATAATCCTTTTAAAATTGCGTAAAAGGGAAATATCATCTTCAAAAAGGAAAAAAACAGTTTGATTTTTTATGACATTGAACTTGATACACTATCCATTGGTGTTTTTTTGATGATACACAATACTTTCAATAGTCGTTTTGAATTGAAATAAAACTTGCTTTAACTCAAAACAAAGGAAGCTTTATGTCGGATTTGTTACAAATTTTAGGTGGTATCAAATAGGTGTCATTTTTGTTAAAAACTGAAAATCAACATGTTACCATTTTTCAATATTTTTTAAAAGACTACAAAGCATACAATATTCATAAGGCACATATTTATATGTTATTAATTTATTTCTATAGAATTAAGTATCTTATTCTGGTATTTGTTCAATAATTTGAAACGTGCTAAAGTTCAAAAAGTTCCCTGGATGCGCCAATACGTTTTGCAAAATGAGTGGTGAGTCTGCAACGCCACCTTCGTATTGTGTGGTTCCGCTCATATCTACATCATTGTTATTGTAACCGTTGATGATGAAGGTGGAAAAGTTGAGAAAGTTTCCTGGATCGTTTAACGCAGCTGATAAAATAGCGGTCGTATCTGGTGTTCCTCCTAAGTATTGAACAAAATTGTCTCCATTTACATTTCCTGCCCACATTCCTAACCTATTGTTAGGCATTCCTGCATCGGTTTGTGCATTACTTCCAAAAGTGATTGGATTGGTTGCATTGGTAAAGTCAACATCTACACGACTTCCCAATAAAGCTACAGGAGTTGCTGTCATCACTCCCAAATGATTTCTGTGCTTTACAACAACAAAATAATTGTCTCCAGGAAGCACGAATTTTAAAATAGAAACGCCGCTTTCATCTACAATATCACCGTCGCGTTGTAATAGTGCGGATGTTCCTTCGATAATCAATGAACTATTGGTAGCATCACGTAATTCTACAAAAACCCAATCTACAATAGCATTTGCCCCTGTGGTATTGAATACTGAAGCTGTAGTGGTAACACCATCACCAAAAGGAGAAGTGATAGGGATGAATCCTGCCGCGCGCAAATCGTCTCGCATTAGGTTTTCTTCTCCTGTATTGGGATTGAGTGCTGCTCCTTGTAAAAATACTTTTGCTGCTAAGGTAATATCCACTTGAATTTCTGTGATGGAATTAAAGTCTGTCCAACCTCTATCTAAATAAATTTGTGTAGTTCCTAAAGGAATGATGAGATCTATAGACGCATCTCTGTTTCCAAATTTTCTTGCTCCAGACGAAATTCCATCTGGGTTTGAACTTAAATATGTAACAGTTGTAATGGCTGGGCTATCAAAACTCCTAAAGCTTAATAAGGTTACATTTCTTCCTAAGGTAACTGTTGTTAAATTTGGAAGCGCGGCAAAGGCTCTTGTACCTATATCCACTACACTATTAGGGATGACTACATCTGTAAGTCCTGATCCCTGAAATGCTCCTTCATCAATAACCGTTATGGTTTCTGGTATGCTCACTGTGGTAAGTGGATCATCTCTAAAAGCATTGAAGCCTATGTTTGTTACAGTTAATGTATTGCCGAAGAAGCTTACCGTTTCAGGAATTATAACACTTCCTGATGCATTATTTCCATTGTTAAAACTTACGGTATGTGGGTTGTTACCTGTAACTATATATGTGAGCCCATTGACATCAAATCGGTATCCAATATTTGGAACACCATTAATAGTTGCAAAGTCAACGTCCCAACCAGCAGCAATATATGAATCTTCACTTCCTGTAGGTACTGTAAGTTGAATATTTGCAGGAATTCCTGTAAAAGTATCGGTTCCTAATGTTGGAGCAACAGGATTGTTCACTGTTACTGAAGTTATTGTAGTGTTGTCTCTAAAAACATTATCAGCAATCGTATTTACAGTAAATGTAATATTAATGAATGTAATAGTTTCTGGAATCGTAATGTCTCCAGTGGCAATTACATTCGTAATCAATTCTAATGTATTCGGGTTTGCTGAAGTTACACGATACCTAAATTCAGCCACTTGAAATACAGTTCCGATTACAGGGTTTCCATTCACAGTAAAGAAATTAGAAAGCCAACCAGCAGTAGTATAAGAAGCTTCACTTCCATTAGGAATAATCAATTCTTTTTCAAAAACTGTTGATTCAAACACATCTGTTCCCAAAGTTGGTGCGGTTGGATTGTTAGATGTTACAGAGGTCAATGTTGCATTAAAAAAAGCTCTATCTCCAATAGTTACGACACCCGAAGGAATACTAATACTTGTTAATGTACTATTATCTCTAAAGGCATTTGCATTAATAGCTGTAACATTTAACGTAATTCCATCAATAGTAACGGTTTCTGGGATTATAACATCACC
Organism: Kordia sp. SMS9; assembly: GCF_003352465.1. Lineage (NCBI taxonomy): Bacteria > Pseudomonadati > Bacteroidota > Flavobacteriia > Flavobacteriales > Flavobacteriaceae > Kordia > Kordia sp. SMS9. The sequence goes on from NZ_CP031153.1 coordinate 5,133,684, forward strand.
CGCGATATTATTACCTGCGATGTCGTTATCATTTAGTACGATTACTGTATTAGGATTTGCTCCTGTGACTCTATAGGTAAGTCCATCAAAAACAAATATTGAATTTACTACAGGTATTCCATTTACAGTAAAGAAATTAGCAGTCCAACCCGCGGCATCGTATGAAGCTTCACTTCCACCAGGAATGGTCAGTGCTATATTGGAAGGCGTATTTTCAAACACATTTGTTCCCAATGTTGGTGCGGTTGGATTGTTAGATGTTATAGAGATCAATGCCGAATTAAAAAAAGCTCTATCGCCAATAGTTACGACACCCGAAGGAATACTGATACTTGTTAATGCGCTATTATCTCTAAAGACATTTGCATTAATTGCTGTAACATTTAACGTAATTCCATCAAGGGTAACAGTTTCTGGGATTGTAATATCACCCGCAATATCATTATCATTTGATACGGCTACTGTATTAGGATTTGCTCCTGTGATTATATAGGTAAGTCCATCAAAAATAAACGTTGAATTCAATACTGGTATTCCATTCACAGAAAAGAAATTAGCAGGCCAACCTGCTGCATCATACGAAGCTTCACTTCCTGCTGGAATGGTCAGCGCTATATTGAAAGGTGTATTTGCAAACACACTATTTCCAAGTGCAGGTGCTACAGGATTGTTTGAAATTACAGTAGTCAATATTGTGTCTCTGAAAGCATTACCACCAATTGATACGACACTTGCTGGTATGATAACACTTGTTATCTGATTATCACGAAACGCATCTCCATTAATGGTAGTAACACTAAAAGTGATACCATTAAGGGTAATGGTTTCTGGGATTGTAACATCGCCTGTCGCATTGTTTCCACTTCTCAAATTGAGTGTATTTGGAGTTGCTCCTGTGACTATATAGGTAAAACCATTGTCATTAAATCTTGCATCCACTACAGGAATACCATTCACTGATAAGAAATTAGTATTCCAACCTGCCGCATCGTACGAAGCTTCACTTCCACTTGGAATGGTCAACGCTATATTAGAAGGTGTATTTGCAAACGCACTATTTCCAAGTGCAGGTGCTACAGGATTGTTAGAAATTACAACAGTCAATGCGGTACCATTGAAAGCATTGCTTCCTATTGTTGCTACACTTGTTGGTATGGTAACACTTGTGAGTTGGTTATCGCGAAACGCACTTCCATTAATTGCTGTAACATTAAAAGTGATTCCTTCAAAAGCTACAGTTTCTGGTATACTAATATCGCCTGTAGCATTGTTTCCATTTCTCAGTGAAAGTTCATTTGGACTTGCAGTAATTACTCTATATGTGAATCCATTGTCATTAAATTCTGTTCCGATAACAGGAATACCATTCACAGAAAAGAAATTAGCATTCCAACCCGCCGCATCATACGAAGCTTCACTTCCTGCTGGAATGGTCAACGTTTTCGTCGAAGGCGTGCCACCAAACACATTGTTTCCAAGTATAGGTGCGGTTGGATTGTTAGAAATTACAGCAGTCAATACCGTACTTCTGAAAGCATTATTTCCTATTGTTGCTACACTTACTGGTATGGTGACACTTGTGATTTGATCATCACGAAACGCTTCTCCACTAATTTCAGTAACATTAAAAGTGATTCCATCAAAGGTTACGGTTTCTGGGATTGTAATATCGCCTGTGGCATTGTTTCCACTTCTCAAATTGAGTGTATTTGGAGTTGCACCTGAGACTCTATACGTGAATCCATTATCATCAAATTCTGCTCCCACTACAGGAATTCCATTCACTGAAAAGAAATTAGTATTCCAACCTGCAGCATCGTACGAAGCTTCACTTCCTGATGGAATAGTCAGTACTATATTTGAAGGTGTATTTGCAAACGCATTAGTTCCAAGTACAGGTGCTGTGGGATTGTTTGAAATTACAGCCGTCAATGCGTTACCGTTGAAGGCATTAGCACCAATTGATGCTACACTTACTGGTATAGTAACACTTGTGAGTTGATTGTTAAGAAAAGCATCAACTCCTACACTAGTTACTGAAAATGTTGTGCTATTATTTGTTACATCTTCTGGAATTACTAAATCTGTAGTTGCAGGTGTTCCTCCTATGATTTGTACTTCATTAGGTGTTAACGAAGTCACCGTATAATTTATATTGTTATCTGTAAACGTAGTACCTACTTGAAAATTTACAACGCCGTTTACAGAACGAAATCCTGTCCAAGTAGCTATTTCATAAGCTGTTTCACTTCCTGAAGGAATGGTTATATCGATAGCAATTCTATTCCCAAAAGTATCATTAGTTCCTGTGGTTATACTAGGCGGTGTCGTAGCCTGCGAATTTATTGTTGTTAAAGAGTTATTTTCAAAAGCACGTTCACCTATAGTTGTAATGTTTGATGGTAATGTAAGGTTTGTTATTGAATTATTTAGAAAAGCACTATCTCCAATGCTTGTAAGACTCTCTGGCAGATTGAGGCTTGCTATTTGATTGCTGAGAAAAGCACGATTTCCAATGCTTATAAGTCCTTCAGGTAAATTTAGACTTATGAGTTGGTTGCTTCGAAAGGCATCTTCTTTAATAGTAGTAATGGTCGCTGGTATCGTAACAGCTGTTAATTGTTTATTTTCAAAGGCATCAACTCCCACACTTGTTACTGAAAATGTTGTACCTCCATTCGTTACATTTGCTTGAATTACAAAATTTGTAGCAGGTGTTCCTCCTGTAATTTCTACTTCATTAGTTGTTTGTGAGGTAACTATATAATTCAGGTTGTTTTCTGTAAACGTAGTACCCACTTGAAAATCTAAAACTCCGTTTACAGAATTAAATCCTGTCCAAGTAGCTGTTGCATACGCTGTTTCACTTCCTGGCGGAATGGTTAAATCGATAGCACTTCTATTTCCAAAGCTATCATTAGTACCTGTAGTTATGGTAGGCGGTGTCGTAGCTTGTGAATTTATCGTAGATAAATTATTCGTTTCAAAAGCTCTAGCACCCACACTCGTGACTGTTGAAGGCAGCGTAAGGTTTGTAAGCTGATTTATTCTAAAGGCTTCATTACCTATGGTTACTAATCCTTCAGTTAGCGTTAGACTTGTTAAAGGATTGTTCCGAAAAGCAACGGCTTCTATCGTAATTACACTAGCAGGTATGTTTAACGTAGCTATTTGATTCCCTGAAAAAGAAGCTTCACCAATAGCAGGCAAACCAGCTGGAAACGTAACATCCACTAATCCATTTCCTTGGAATGATTGAAGTCCCAGACTCATAAGGTTTTGTGGTAAAACAAGATTCGTTAGCTGATTTTGCTGAAAAGCTTGTTCCCCTATCGCAGTGATAGTTGTTGGAAAATCAACTGAGGTTAATCCTGATTGTCTAAAAGCTTGATTCCCTACACTAGTTACCGTAAACGTATCTACACCATTCGTTACGGTTGCTGGAATCACTAAATCTGTAGTCACAGGATTTCCTCCTGTAAGTTGTACTTCATTAGGAGCAGTGACTTGGTAATTTAAACCATCAACAGTAAATGTTTGCGCTTCTACAGCACATACTGTAAAAAGTAATAGCAGTAGGCTTGTTATTTTTGCTTTCATATCTTTTTAGTTGTCGTTTGGTAATTGCTCTAAGATTTGAAACGTACTAAAGTTTAAGAAGTTCCCTGGATGCGCCAATACGTTCTGTAAGATGAGTGGCGAATCTGCCGAACCTCCTTCGTATTGTGTGATACCGTTCATATCTACGTCATTGTCATTATATCCATTGATGATAAAGGTGGAAAAGTTGAGAAAGTTTCCAGGATCGTTTAACGCTGCCGATAAGATAGCCGTAGTATCTGGTGTTCCTCCTAAGTATTGAACAAAATTATCTCCATTTACATTTCCTGCCCACATTCCTATGGTATTGTTAGGCATTCCTGCATCGGTTTGGGCATTTGTTCCAAAAGTTACTGGATTGTTGGCATTACTAAATTCTAATACATTTGCTGTAGATCGTAATGCAGTAGTTGCTACAGATGCAATTCCCAAGTGATTTCTATGTTTTACCGCGATAACATAATCGTCTAACGCTGTTGTAAATTGTATGGGCAACACTCCATCTGTTCCTACTACATCACCATCGCGTTGTAGTAATGCCGATACACTTTCAACCACATTTGTATTGTCAATCGCACTACGCAATTCTACCAATACCCAATCGACAATAGCATCTTCACCTGTGATATCAAATACGGTAGCATTTACCGTAGCGCCATCTCCATAAGGAGAAGTGGTAGGGATGAATCCTGCTACGCGCAAATCATCACGCATTAGGTTTTCTTCTCCTGTAAATGGATTTAAACTAGCGCCTTGTAAATACACATCTAATACCAATGCTTTGGAAACGCCACTGATGGATTTAAAGTTAGACCAACCTCCATTGAGATGTGGTTGCACCGTTCCTGATCGCACATATAAATCAATGTTAGAACGATTGCTAAAGGTATTATTAGCATTACTTTGATTATTCACCGTAGGTGGCGTAAATCCTTCTAGAATAACCGTTTTAAGCGGATTGTCTCGGAAAGATCTTCTTGCCACATTCGTAATGGACGCTGGAAGAATGACCGTTGTCAATTGATTATTTTGAAAGGCACTTTGTCCAATACTTGTAACACTTGACGGTAAGCTTATGGATGTAAGTTGACTGTCTCTAAAAGCATCCGTAGCAATGGTTTTTACGGTAAAAGCTTCGGTTGCATTGGTTACTATACTTGGAATTTCTAATGCTCCCGGACTTATAGTGCCAACGGCTGCAACTTCGTTGGGATTTAATGTTGTGATTCTGTAGGTAACATTATTTTCTTCAAATTCATTAAAAAACGCTGGATCTTGTCCGTTGATTGATGCAAAACCTGTCCAACCGCTCACCAAATAATTTAATTCTGTACTAGCAGGAACGGTAAGCGCTATATTTCCACGAATTGACTGAAAAGGATCATTACCTGTAAACGTTAGTGGCGTTGGATTTAACACAATAACTTCCGTTAACGGATTGCTTCTAAAACAATTATCGCCTAGCGAATTTATATTAGCGGGAATGGTCACCGTTGTCAATTGATTGCTTCTAAAAACTTGATTTCCAATGGCTGATAAATTTTCAGAAATGCTTATACTTGATAAATTATTTGCTTCAAAGGCAGCATTTCCTAAAGCAGTGACTGTATTAGGGATGAGTAAGTTGCCTCCTATTTGGTTTAAGCGAAAGGCTCTAAAATCAATACGTGTCACACTTGTTGGAATGGTTAAACTAGAAATTTGATTGCTTTGAAACGCAAAATCATCAATAAATCGCATGGTATTTGGGAGTTGCACACTCGTTAGATTTTTGTTTTCAAAAGCACTTACACCAACCTTAACCACTGAAAAACTTAAGCCTTCTGTTGTTACACTCGCATCAATGACTAGGTCTTGCGGAATGTTGGTGCCACCTGTAATTTCCACTTCATTAGGATTGATTGCAGTTACTCTATAATTGAAGTTATTCTCTGTAAATTCAGATCCAACCCTAAATTGCGTAATTCCATTAATCGTACGAAACATATTCCAACCTGCTGCTGTATAGGCAGCTTCTGTTCCCACTGGAACTGTAACATCAATTGTTGCTGGATTCGAAAAAGAAAATGAACGAATGGTTGGTGGCGTGGTTGCCAATACATCAAAGGTTGTAATTGGATTATTATTAAAAGCTCCTCCTTCAATACTTGTAACTGCTGCGGGTATGGTAACGCTTGTCAACTGATTAACTAAAAATATATTTTGTTTTAGTACTGTAATATTTGGAGGAATGCTAATCGTTGCTATTTGATTGGTCTGAAAAGCAGATGCACCCAATTCTGTAAGATTTGTGGGTAAGGTAACACCAGTAAGCTGATTATTTTTAAAAGCTCTTTCTCCTATCTTAGTAACTGTAGTAGGAATGGTTACACCTGTTAACTGATTGTTTTCAAAAGCAGCATTAGCAATTTCGGAAACTGTATATGTAGTACTATTGAATGTCACTGTTGTTGGAATTACCGCAGTACTTCCCGTAATGGAACTATCAAGTACAGCTACTGTATTCGATGATAATGAGTTAATACCATAAGTAATATTATTAACTTCAAAGTTGAAAGCTGTTCCGTTAATTGTAGCAAATCCTAACCAACCATTTTCTAAATAAGAACCTTCTTCGCCTGTGGGTACTGTTAGTGTTACCAAACTATTATCGTTAAACGCAAAGACTCCTAACGTAGGTGCTGTTGTACCTAAAGCGGTTACTTGTGTTATTGCTGAATCTTCAAAAGCATAATCACCAACAGCTCTTATGGTAGCAGGAAGTGTAATACTTGTTGCTAAAGCTCCGTATAATGCGCCACTTTCTATTTCTACGACACTAAAGTCAACTCCTTGAAATGTTACCGAACTTGGTACGGTAAAAGCACCTTCTGGAGTACCAAAAACTAGTGCTACTTCATTTGGATCAAAGTTAGTAGCTTCATATTCGATGCCATTGACAATAAAGAATGTGCCGCCGCCCCTTTCAGTTGGTTGCGCAAAACTTATTTGATTGGTTACACATACTAACAATATGCATAACAGCTTGTGTAATTCTTTTTTCATTGTATTCTTATTTAGTAGTACGATTAGTGTATTGCATCTAGTATTACAATACTTCGGAATTAAATATGAAAAAGGAAGAAATTTGCAGGTAGTAAGTGATAAAGAAAATGCTGTTTACACACTAAATATAAGTACCTTTTTTTAACCAATCACAAGATGTTTTTTTACATCTTTCAAACTTCTATTTTTACGTATTTAATTCGAAAACAAAAGAATGTAGATATAGAAATAGAAGCAAGTTTTTAGCGGGCTCAAATAGACCTCGTTTTTTGTATTTTACTGAAAAACAGTATTTTATATGTGAATCGTTTTGTTTTTTAGATGAAGAACAACGCTATAAAATCAATTTGTAAAGTCATCACAAAAATATGTGTTAAGAAGATGCAGAATCGGTGGTGTTTTTTCCTTCAATATAGGCAATCATGTCTTCATTTGGATCGATATCTAATTTTTTACGAATTCGATAACGTAACGATTTGATCGATGCCAACGAAGTGTTGAATAATTTGCTGATTTCTGTGCCGCCCAAACCTAATTTTATCATGCAAAGCAATTCTTTTTCACGTTGTTTTAATTTTGGGAATTTAGTATCGAGCAAAATTTTAAATTCCATGTTTACTTCTTCCAAATATTCTTGTAAACTGGCCGTTGATTTTTTGGCTGTTTTTTCAGAAAGTAAGGATGCTGACAATGATTTTAAAGCCATTTTTCGTTCTTTTTCATTTTCAAACGTGATGATTTCTTTAATATCATCTAAGGTTTTATTTAAAACTTCTTCTGTGATAGAATTTTCAATGACCACTTTTTTCAATTCATTTTCACGATTGGCAAGGATCAAATCTGCCTTTATTTTTTCCATTTGTTGCAATGCCAACTCCTTTTCTGCCACAGCTATTTTTTGCCCTTTTCGTTTATTAATAATATAAATTAACACTGCAGCGAGTAGCAACACCACGAAAATCAGTATGAAGTAGAGACTTTTTTTGGTGGATTCATTTTCTAATTTAATGGCAGCAATTTCTTTTTCTTTATCAAATTTGTAATTCAATTCTAATTCTGTAAAACGTTTGGCTTCTGCAAGATCATTGATAGAATCGTAATAGATTTTGTGCATATAAAAATCATTCATGGCAGCTTTATAATCTTTAAAGTGCGCATTTATATTTCGTCGTGACTGGTATATCAGCGATAAATAATCTTTACTTTTGGCACGTTTTGCATACACAATAGCACTGTCCATCGCCGCCAACGATTTTTCTTTTTCTTTTAAAAAAGCCTGTACTGCTCCCATATTCAAGAAACAAGAACTCAATCCTAGATACCTTTTTAATTTCTTATGAGGTGCTATCATACGTTTATATGTGATCAAAGCTTTTTCATAATTTTGATCCGCCACATAATACGTCGCAAAATTGGTATCCATCTCAATTTTACTTTGCAGAGAATTCACATAGTTTTTAGCTAATTTTAGATAATATAATGTGGAGTCATTTTTCTTTAGACTTTGGTAAAATGAAGAAGCGTACATACTGTATGCTGCAAACAAAGCTGTAGAATCCTTGTATTTTTTTCCTAGTTGAATCGCTTTTTTATAATAGTTTCTAGCTTCAATGGAATCATTATTTTTCATTGAGAGTGTTCCTCTAATTTGATATGATGTTGCTAAACTTTTATCATCTTTAATTTCATTAGCGAGATCTATGGATTTTTGAAGATTTTCCAAAGAAGTAGTCAATTGGTCTTGTTGTTCATCACAACTAGCCAATATTTGGTAATATTTTATTCTTTGCTGTTGATAATAACGACTTTTGCTTTGTGTATTTTCTAATAATTTTTGAACGTTCAACAAAATTTGTCGTGTACTGTCTATATTAGATTCATTGATATATTCCGCCAACTGCAGTTGCAACGGAATTTTTAAAGAATCAACTGTTTCTTTTTTTATCTGCAATTCTAAAGCCGTTGCAATACTGTCTTTTTCTTGTGCGCTTACAAAAAACACAATGCACATAAAAACTAGAAATACTATTTTTTTCATATATTTTGTTTTGACTGCTGCTATAGTATCATGGAGTTTAGAGATAGATATACTTTTATTTCAAAATTTTGTTTACTCCTTTTTATACAGAGTAATTTTTTTTACTTTCAATATACTGAATGATATCATCGTCAGAATTTAATCCTAATTTTTTACGAATTCGATATCTTGATGATTTAATGGAAGCAATTGTGGTGTTGAATAGTTTACTGATTTCTGAAGTGCTCAATCCCAATTTCATCATGCACAATAATTCTTTTTCGCGTGGTTTTAGCGTTGAAAAATGTGTGTCTAATTGCACTTTAAAATCCATACTTACCTCATCCAAATAGTTTTGCGTATTAGAGATCGTACTTTTAGATTTTTTTTCAGAAAGCAAGGATGCTGACAAGGATTTTAGCGCCCTTTTTCGCTCTTTTTCATTTTCAAACGTGATGATTTCTTTGATATCATCCAACGTTTTGTTGAGTACTTCTTCGGTAATGGAGTTTTCTATGACTACTTTTTTGAGTTCTTTTTCACGATTCGCTAAGGCTAAATCAGCCTTTAACTTTTCAACCTCTTTCATCTCAATTTGGTTTTTTGCTAATTGCAATCGTTGTTTGTTGTTTTTTCGAAGCAATATCAACCCAATAATTGCGGCCACAACAGCAACTAAAAATAAAATAATGTACAGTGTTTTTTTCGATTGCTCATTTTTCAACTCAATGGCTGCAATTTCTTTTTCTTTATCAAATTGGTGATTCAATTCTAATTCGGTAAAACGCTTTGCTTCTTGCAAATCATTAATAGAATCATAATATATTTTATACATTTCAAAATCTTGTATTGCCGCTTTGTAATCTTTAAAATATAGATTGATGTTACGTCGTGACAAGTACTGAGATTCTAAAAAATCTTTATTACCTAAAATTTTTGCATATGCAATTGCGCTGTCCAACGCTTGCAACGATTTTTCTTTCTGATTTAAAAAAGCATAGACATTCCCCAAATTCAAATAACAATTGCTTAGTCCGAGATAATTTTTGAGTTTTTTGTGTGGTTCAATCAAGCTTTCATACATTTTTCGCGCTTTTTCATAATCTTGATCAAATATGTAAAATGATGCTAAATTCACATCGGTATGTATCATATTCTCAAGAGAATGATCATATTTCTTTGACAAATTCATATAATATGCCACAGAATCCTTGCCTTTGTTTTCATGATAAGACAACACGCCCAAATAAATGTAACTATCTGCAATTCCGACAGAATCATGGATGCTTTTTCCAATTTCAACAGACTTTTTGTAATATTCTTTTCCCTTGATGGTGTCTTTATTTTTTATGGACAAACTACCTCTGATACGATACGATTTTCGCAAACTAATCGAATCGTGAATAGCAGTGGCAATGTCAATAGCTTTCTGCACATGCGCAAGTGAAGTCAAAATATTATCCTGTAATTGGTCACAATCTGCAAGGATTTGATACATTTTTGCTTTTTGTTTTTGGTAGTACAAACTATTCACATCAGTATCGTCAATGATTTTTTTTGCTTTTAGTGTAATGGCACGCGCCTCGTCTACATCAAATTTATAAACATGTTCTGCCAGCTGTAATAACAACGGAATTTTTACAGAATCGATGGTCGTTGTTTCTATTTGAAGTTTGAGTACATCTTCAATATCCTCCTGTGTTTGTGCCCGTACAGATAAAGAATACAAAAACAACAATACTATTATTTTGAGTACTTTCATTAGGCAGAATTTAGAGAATTTTAGTTGAAGAAACAAAGTTACCATTTCATTTTTTCAAAGAAACTTAAAAAAGGTAACACAACAAATGTGTATTACCTTTTCACTTACAATTTATCGTACTAACAACAAAGTATGATACTATTTATAATTAATTTGCTGGCAATTGCTCTTGTATTTGAAAAGTGCTAAAGTTTAAAAAGTTCCCAGGATGCGCTAATACATTTTGTAGAATGAGTGGCGAATCTGCAAATCCACCTTCGTATTGTGTGGTACCACTCATATCTACATCATTATCATTATACCCATTGATGATAAAGGTGGAAAAGTTGAGAAAGTTTCCTGGATCATTTAGCGCAGCTGATAAAATAGCGGTTGTATCTGGTGTTCCTCCCAAATATTGAACAAAATTGTCTCCATTTACATTTCCTGACCACATTCCCAAGGTATCAACTGGCATTCCTGCATCGGTCTGTGCATTCGCACCAAAAGCAATTGGAACAGTAGCATCTGTAAAGTCAATATTCACACGATTACCATCTAATTGTTGTGCGCTATTTGTCATCACACCTAAATGATTTCTATGTTTGATAGCTACAAAATAGTTTTCAATTGGTGATGTAAATTGTAAAATTCCACCTCCGTTCACATCAACCACATCGCCGTCGCGTTGTAATAAAGCCGATCGTCCTTCTATCACTATTGAACTATCTGTTGCATCACGCAATTCCACAAAAACCCAATCCACAATGGCATTATTTCCTGTTACATTAAAAACAGCAGCATTACACGTAAGCGCATCTGCATACGGAGAAGTGGTAGGAATGATTCCTGCTACGCGCAAATCATCTCGCATCAGGTTTTCTTCTCCTGTATTTGGACTTAACGCTGCTCCTTGCAAAAATACTTTTGGTTCTACAATCACAGTTCCTTGTTCTATAATCGATTTAAAACCTGTCCAACCTGCATCTAAATAGGCTTGTCTTGTCCCTTGCGGGATAAATAAATCTGTTTTCGCTTTATCACCAAAAGTTCCACCATTTACAGTTGCCGGATTTACACTTTCTGAAATAATTTCTGTTAAACCAGTGATGAAAAAAGCTTCTGAACCAATTGAGGTTACACCTGCAGGAATCGTCACATTTAGTAGGTTACTATTATTTCGAAATCCTCTAAATTCAATTGTAGTTAAGGTACTTGGGAGACTAATAGTACGTACACTTCTGTTTCTAAATGCTGAGTTCCCAATGGTCGTAATGGTAAAATCCAATCCGCCTTTTGATAAGAGTTCTGGGAAAATAAAGTCTCCATTAGGTACATCTCCGTTTCTTGCAACTGCACTTAGTGTATTTGGTGAAAATGAAAGTATTTCATAGCGAATTCCATTCACGGTAAATCTACTTCCTACTGAAGGTCCACTTCCATTTACGGAGAAGAAACCTGTCCAACCTGCGTTGTCGTAGGTAGTTTCAGTTCCATTTGGAATCGTTAGACTTATGTTTTCATTTTCTCCAAAAGAATTGGTTTCAATCGTAGCAGGAGTTGCTCCTAAAGCAATGACTTCTTCTAAACTTGTTGTATTGAAAGCATTGGCTCCAATAGCAGTTATAGTTGCTGGAAGCGTGACACTCGTAATGTTTTCATTTTGAAAAGCACTAGCATTGACACCTGTTACTGAGAATGTAGTTGTGTTAAAAGTAACTTGTTCAGGAATCACCAAGTCTCCCGTTACAGAACCTCCATCTACAGCTACTTCATTCGGATTGAGCGATGCGATTTCATACGTTATCCCTCCGTCAATAAAGGTTGTACCAATAGCGCCATCTGACAGTTGATCATTTACGGTTAAAAATCCTGTCCAACCTGCATTTGTATACTCCGTTTCAGTTCCACTTGGAATGGTCAAATTAATTACAGATCTATCACCCAAACTAGAAGCAACAATCGTTGGTGGTGTGGTTGCTTGCGCATCCATAGACGTAAGTGGCGTTGCTGTAAACGCGTTGCTTCCTATGGATGTAACATTGGCTCCTATAACTACAGAAGTAATTCCTGTATTTTGAAACGCACTATCTATAATTTCAGTAACGCTAAACGTAGTTCCACTAAATGATTCGGTAACGGTTGCCGGAATGACAATATTTTGATTTTGAGACGCATTCGCAATGTCCAATACGGTTACCTCGTTTGGATTTACGGCAATCACTTCATATTGTAGATCGCCTTCTGTAAATCGAGCGCCAATTTGAAATTCTCCATTAATACTTCCAAAACCTGTCCAACCTGCAGCTATATAATCATCGATGACCGATTGCTGGTTTGGAATGATAGACAAGTTAATGGTACTTCTTCCACCAAAACTGTTCGATTCAATAGTGGCTGGTGTAGCACTGTCTGCTGTAATTGAATTTAATGGATTGCTATTAAAAGCTTCAACTCCTATGGTTTGAATATTTGCAGGAATGGTAATCGCTGTCAAAAGATTTTCACTGAAAGTATTTACTTCAATTGTTGAAATAGTTGTCGGAATGGTCACACTTGTCAATTGATTGTTTCGAAAAGAAAAACCTTGTAAATCTGTTAAACTCGCTGGAAAACTAATACTTGTAATTTCATTATTACGAAACGAATCATTTCGTATGGTTTGAAGGTTTGTAGGAAGCGTGACACTCACCAAATTGTTATCTCGAAACACTCCTACGTTAATTACTGTAATTCCATCCGGAATGACAATACTGGTCAATTGATTGTTACGAAATGCACCAGATCCTAATGTTGTGAGTGAAGATGATAAATTAACACTTGTGAGTTGATTATTACGAAAAGCATCAACGTCAATAGTCTCAACTGTAGAAGGTAACACCAAACTCGATATTGAATTATCTAGAAAGGCAAATCTACCAATGGTAATAACACCTGTTGGAATGGCTACACTTGTTAATTGATTATTTCGGAATGCTTCCCGATCAATCACATCTAAAGAGTTTGGTAGTGAGATACTGGATATGGTATTATTTATAAAAGCTCCTTCTCCTATAGTCACTGTTCCAAACGGAATTGTTACACTTGTTAATTGATTGCCTCTAAAAGCATTTACACCAATAGTTTCTGGTCCGGATGTGAATGTAACCTGTGTTAAATCATTATTTAAAAATGCGTCTTCACCAATTGTCGTTACGGATGCTGGCAATGTGATAGACATTAAATTGTTAGCTTCAAAAGATTCACCACCAATTACTTCTATACTTGCAGGAAACACAACACTATTCAAATTTCTAGCTCTAAAAGCGCGAAATCCAATAGCAGTAATACCAAATGTGATTCCATTTTTAGTTGTAGTAGCAGGTACTATCAAGTCAACAATTCCTGTTCCACCGCCTGTGAATTCTACTGTATTTGGGTTGACACCATTTATTGTATAATTGAATCCATCTACAGAAAAATCAGAACCGATAAAAGGTGTTCCATTGATAGAAAAGAAGCCTGTCCAACCACCATTTACGTAGGATGCTTCTGAACCACTTGGTACTGTTAAGCCAATGTTTCCACGATTTAGAATACTATTCGTCTCAAGTGTAGGCGCTGTTATTGCCTGCGAAATGATTTCAACGAGTAAATTATTGTCATTAAAAGCTTCAGTAGCAATCGTAGTTACCGAAGCTGGAAGTGTAATGGTTGTTAAGTTATTATCCTCAAGTGCTTCTGTTCCAATAACTTCTACATTGGTTGGTAGTACAACACTATTTAGATTTCTACTTCTAAAAGCACGAAGCCCAATAGCGGTTACGGTAAATGAAATATTGTTTTTAGTGGTTGTAGAAGGTAATACTAAATCCGTGCCGCTTCCACCACCTCGTATTTCAACTGTATTTGGATTGACACCATTAATTCTGTAATTAAATCCATCCGCAGAAAAATCTGAACCTATAAAAGGGGTTCCATTGATCGAAAAGAAACCTGTCCAACCGCCATTTACATACGAAGCTTCCGAGCCGCTTGGTACTGTTAAACCAATATTTCCACGATCGTCAATACTATTTGAGTTAATAGTTGGTGCGCTAGTCGCTTGTGAAATTACTTCTGTAAGCGGATTATCTCGGAACGCTTCATTATCAATTATCGTAACAGAAGCAGGAAGTGTAATAGTTGTTAAATTATTGAGTTCAAATGCTTCCGTTTTAATCCTTTCTATGGTGTTTGAAAAAGTTACACTATTGATTGAAGCGCCTCTAAAAGCTCTAAAACCTACACCAGTAACCGTATATGTATCTCCAGATTGTGGTTCAAGTACCGAAGTAGGCATTACTACATCTGTAATTCCGTTTAAACGTGCAGCAACCTCAACTTCCGCTGGGTCTTGCGAAGTAACTCGATAACGCAAATCACCAACATCAAAAAGACCTCCAACTGGAATTTCTCCATTGACTGTATTAAAACCTGTCCAACCTGCTTGACGATAGGTTTCTTCCAAACCGTTTGGCACTGTTAAATCCACATTACTACGGGTTCCAAAAGAGCTGTTAGAAATAGATGCAGGAACGGTTCCTAAAGCTATGACTTCAGTTAATCCACCACCCAAAAAAGCTTCACCTCCAACGGAAGTCACACTTGCTGGAAGCGTAATGCTCGTCAATCCGCCATTATCTCGAAATGCTCGGAAACTAATGGTTGTAATGGTATTTGGTAAAATAACACCATTACCTGCTCCGTTTCTGTATGCAGAGTTGCCAATGGTAGTTACCGTATATATAGTACCAACACCGTCTGTCGCGGTGCTTGGTATTGTGAGTGGAATACTTCCATCACTTCCACCTGTGACTTCAACCTCGTTTGGATTGGTTGATAATACGTTAAAATTAAATCCGTTGTCGGAAAATGTTTGTGCAGCACTTATGATGACAAAAAATTGCATCACAAGCACCATTAGTTTTGTTTTTTTGATATCTGCCCTTATCATAATATATAGTATTGGTTAATGAATTGTTTGTTTACGTAGGCTTATTTATAATTCAATACTAGCTTTAGTTAGAGGCATTCTTAAAACTAAACTTTATGTTGACAAAAGTAGTGTCAAATTTGGCAGAAGGATGTAACAATACCGCATATTACTGATACATTTCCGACATATCGTCGGTTTTTTTACAGCGATGCTATGCATGCATAAATTATTTAAAATCAAGCAATTAAAATAAACTATTACGATTTCGCTTATAAATTTCCGTAGCATGCTGTCGGATCGTTACCATTTTTTTATTTTTGCATATGATTCAGAAAATTGCGCTTGGCGGAGGTTGTCATTGGTGTACTGAAGCGGTTTTTCAATCGTTGAAAGGCGTGCGACATGTAGCACAAGGTTGGGTACAATCAACCGAAGAAAATGATAGCTTTTCGGAAGCTGTTATTGTACAGTTTGATGCATCTGTAATTCCGTTGAAGATGCTTGTGGAGATTCATCTACGAACGCACAAATCGACCGTGCAACATTCTATGCGGAAGAAATACCGTTCTGCCATTTATTATTACGATCAGGCGCAACAGCAGTTCGTTTCTGAACTTTTAGCTACACTACAGACTGAGTTTGAAGAAAAAATCATCACGCAAGTGTTGCCGTTTATTTCGTTTAAAGCTTCGCGCTCAGCAATTACCAATTATTACTATTCCAATCCACAAAAGCCTTTTTGCGAACAGTTTATCAATCCGAAATTGAAATTGTTACTTGAAGAATTTTTAAATTATACAGCGCAAGAAAAGTTGAAACATTTAGGAAACTAGGCAGTTCTATAAATTCCTGCCTGCGCAAGAATGACAGCATTAAACAAGAAAATTTCTCAAAAAACAATGCAACTTCAATACTAGAAAGTGTACCGAAGTTATCTTTTTAAATGGTTTTATACTTTTTGTTTGAAAGCAACAGATTGCCACTAATTTCAATGAAATTCTCGCAAAGACGTTTCAAAAAAATCTACAATCGTACATTCTCACTATTTTTTCACCAATACTGCATTTTCAAGTTGAAGTTCTTCCAATGCAACATCATAATTCATGACACTTCCTTTTACCTGTACTTTTTGTCCTTCCTTAAATTCGTCCATAGACGTTCCTTCTGCAAATCGGAAATATACACTATCATCTAGTAAAACGCCTTTTTTATCTTTTGACGTAATTACACCAGTAAGTAGTACTACCTTTTTAGCATCTGTCCAATCTTTATGATTTTCCTTAATTGTGCTTAAAAATTCTTCGGTACTTCCTGAATATTCAGCTTTTACATTCGAAATATCTGGATCGCCCATTAATGAATACGCTACAAAGAATGCCAATGCAAAGGAGATTAAAAACGTAATGAGGAGAAAACTTTTTTTAGGTAATGCCATGATGCTATTTTTTTTATTGATTGATTTTATTGATATTCAAAAGTGCCGTAAGTGCTTAAAATCGTTAGTTTCTTGGTTTCAGAAGCTTCTACGCGACCGACAATTTGTGCTTCCACGTTGTACGATTTTGAAATCGCTATAATGTCTTCGGCAACTTCTGGGGAAACGTACAATTCCATGCGATGGCCACAATTAAATACTTGATACATTTCTTTCCAATCCGTATTTGACTGCTCTTGAATGAGTTTGAATAAAGGTGGAATGTCAAACATGTTGTCTTTTACAATGTGCAAATCGTCTACAAAGTGCAATATTTTGGTTTGTGCGCCACCACTGCAATGCACCATTCCGTGAATTTGCTCCGAGCTATATTTCGCTAAAATACTTTTGATGATTGGCGCATACGTTCGCGTTGGTGATAATACTAGTTTTCCAGCGTTCAAAGGTGCATTTTCAACAGCATCGGTCAATTTTGTATGTCCAGAATACACCAAATCGCTTGGCACCGCATTGTCAAAACTCTCTGGATATTTCTCGGCTAAATATTTGTGAAACACATCGTGACGTGCAGAGGTGAGTCCGTTGCTTCCCATGCCGCCGTTGTATTCCTTTTCGTAGGTTGCTTGCCCAAACGAAGCCAATCCAACGATAACATCGCCTGCTTTGATGTTTGCGTTGTCAATAACATCTTTTCGTTTCATACGAGCTGTTACGGTAGAATCGACAATAATAGTTCGTACCAAGTCGCCCACATCAGCCGTTTCGCCGCCTGTGGAATGAATCGTGACACCAAATGCTTTTAATTCTTGAATGAGTTCTTCACTTCCGTTGATAATTGCGGAAATGACTTCACCAGGAATGTTGTTTTTGTTTCTTCCAATCGTAGAAGATAGCATGATATTATCTGTTGCGCCCACACACAATAAATCGTCAATATTCATAATGAGTGCATCTTGTGCAATTCCTTTCCACACAGATACATCGCCTGTTTCTTTCCAATACATATAGGCTAAGGACGATTTTGTACCTGCGCCATCGGCATGCATGATCAAACAATAGTCTTCATCATTTGTTAAATAATCGGGTACAATTTTACAGAACGCTTTCGGGAATACTCCTTTATCAATATTTTTAATAGCGTTATGCACATCTTCTTTCGATGCAGAAACGCCGCGCAGTGCATAGCGTTTTGATACTTCTTGACTCATAGTTGTGTTGTTGTACTGCAAAGATAATTTTTTCATGTAAACACAGGAATGTATCACTAGATAAATATACGATGAATGTCGTATTTGTTCATTCCTCATTAATTGTTTAATTTGTTTCATACTGAAAAACAACAATATGAAACGTTTTCTCCTCCTCTTTTTTTGCCTTTTAGCAATGCATACTTCCGCCCAAGAAGTGAAAACACAAAAAGAACTTTTGGGTATCCCGAATACAGATTTGGTCAACGATTTTAATTTGAAAGTTGGAAATGAAACTGTGATTCCTAAAACAATTAATGAAAAACAGTTTGATCAACGAACAAAGAGCGGTTCGCAAGAAATTAGTACCACTTTAGAACGGGCAAAAACGTGGAATTTTGACATTGAAAATAAACGGATTACAACGCATTCCATTGTTTATCAAAACAAAACTACCACCGAAAATTACACCTATAACCAAAGAGGAAATCTAATAGAATACCATTATAAAAGTCCAAATTTCACCTATGAGCATATTTTTTCATACCTAGCAAACCAGGATTTTAGTTACAAAAAGAAATACGCTGAAGACGCCAATAGTTTGCAACAAGAGTTTAAAAAAACGAACTACGGATATATTTCAAATGGACTTACGTTTCAAAAATTTTATTTGAATAAAAACCTAGTTGATAAGATTGTTACGAATTATAATAGCAACGAACCTTCTGAAACATTTTACACCTATAATTCTAAAAATCAACTACTTAAAACAGATTCTCCTTTTGGAATTACAAATTACACATACAATTCAAATGGCGAAGTGGAAACTTTTGTGGAAACCTCAAAAAATTCGAATACTGTTACCAAAAGAAACTATATATATGTGTATGATGCCTATGGAAATTGGACGATTTCACTATCACTTTTAGATTTGAGTTACGCACAAGGAATCCAAAGTTTTCCAAATCCAAGATTGCGAAAAATCACGTATAGTAATGGCGAAGTTACTGGAACAACCAATATTGATGAAGTTGCCACTGAACTTATTATGTTGCGAAAAAAAATTCGTCAAGAAGCAAACACTTCACTTTCTGGCGCTGCTACTTGGAAAAAAGTGGATGCTGACAATTTCACATTCTTCATTGGAAAACAAAGAGTTACTGCTGGAAAAAATGCACGCATGGGCGATCATTTGTTATTTTACAGTGCAAATACAAAAGAATTATTTCTCTTAGAAAATTTTGAATCGCAAACAATTAACACCGTAATTGAAGCCAAAAAAATGACCGTTGCTACCGAAAATGGTTTTTGGTATCGAATCCCGAAAGGTGGCGTACATGTGTTTTTGAATGATGGAACGTATATTGACAAGACACAAATTTTTGAATATGCTCCCAATAATAAAGATGTGTTTTTTAAAGGTGAGAAACATTCTGAAAAAGTGGTTTTAACAAATTATAGAACTGCAACATCTTATACTGTATATCCTGTTACGTTGCTTCGGAATTATACAAATACTTCTTCTGGAAATATGACAGACAACGCGCAACAGTTGGCAAATAGTTTGGATGAATATTCTGAATATTTTACAGGCGAATGTGTAAAAGGCGATTGCACAAACGGTTACGGAGAAAAAGAATTTAAAGACGGAAAAACTGCAAGTGGTTTTTTTAAAGATGGAAAAGTATATGGGCCGATACACACGGCAAGTAAGAATGATAAGAAAAGTTCATTTTCGGTTTTTAAAGGTTCATTCCTCGATCAAGAAGGATTTGCGTATGAATACAATGGTGATAATTTGATGATTTTTACAGATAAGTCTAAAAATATTGGTTTTTATAATGATTATAAAACGAAAAAAACCTATCAATTGAATTATAGAAACGGAAAAGTCATTTCTAAAAAAGAACTACAGTATAATAAGTCAACAACCTGTGTCGTTGGAAATTGCAGCAATGGAGTCGGGATTTACGAATACAGCAATTCTACGTATATGGGAACGTTTAAAAATGGTAAAAGAGATGGTTTTGGCTATTTATTTTTTAAAGAAGGAGAAAGTAGTTATATCGGTGAATTTTACAATAATAATTATCACGGATTAGGAACGTATTCAAGATCTGAATTTGATTATTATATGGGCTATTACCAAAACGGAAAACCACACGGACAAGGCGTTCAATATTATTCAAAAAATAATTACAAAGCTGGAAATTGGGTGAATGGTTCGTTACAAGCTAAAAGTACTTCAAATTCGGTTTCAAGTTCAACTTCAACTTCGAGTTCAACTTCAAAGACAAGCTTTTCAGAAGCACAAAAAAACAAAGTGTTGGCATGTAAAAATGATGCTAAATGTGTTTCAAGATATCTTACAAGTTTGTACGTTGAAGAACGAAAAAGTCTATCTGGAGAAGCATTAATCAGAAAAACAACCGATTATTTTCATAGTGTATATATTATGAATCCGAAGTTGGCATACACTACATTGTTTAAAATGGACATCAGCTTGATTGATCTTAAAATGTTGCCACAAGCGGTACAAGACGATTTAAGAGCTAGAGCGCAGAAGTTATCTGATGCGTATCAAAAACATAGAAAATCGCAAGGGAATTAATTCTATAAATGTTTCTCAAAACACACACTTTCGGGTGCATCAATGTAGGGTTCGTAATTTGGAATGCGTTGGTAGTTATTTTTTTCATAAAACCGAATCGCTTCTGGCAACATGGTTCCTGTTTCCAACACACAACGTATATTTCCAAGTTCACGTGCCCAAGTTTCAAGTTCGGATAAAATAGTTATGCCTAAACTTTTTCCTTGAAGTTTTTGACTGATGTACATACGTTTAACCTCCACAGTATTTTCATCAAATTGCTTAATTGCACCACAACCAATAGGCGCGTCATCCAAATACAATACGATGATATGATGTAACTCTTCCAAACCATTAAACTGACTGTAAAATTCATCACTTTCACCATTTTGGATGCTTAGAAACGCATCAAGCTCTTTGACCAAGTTGATGAAGTCTTGATTTTTGGAATTGGTTCTTTTGGTTGTCAGGTTCACTTTTTGTCTTTTTGTTGATTTGTTGATTTCAATATTCGTCAGTTCGAGTAGCAAATCTGTGATTTGGTGTATCGAGAACAGCTTTGATACGTGAATAGTTTATTTTGAAATAATTCTAATTCAAAGTACTTCTCGATACAATTTTTCTTCATTTTATTCCGAAAAACCACTCGAAGAGACGTCTGATAAATTCAACTTGAAACTGAAATCGAATTTAAAACTGTAAACGTTATTTTAGATCCAAAAGTTCCTTTGAGCGAAGTAATTCAAGATTTCAAATTCAGCATTTCAAAAGCAAAGCGATCCAAAAAACCTATCTCGTAAACAACAACTCTCTATATTTTACCAAGGGCCATAAGTTATCATCGACTAACAACTCCAACTTATCACAGTGATAGCGAATTTCTTCAAAATACGGTTTTACTTTATTGCAATACGCTTCTGCTGCTTTTTGTCCGCTGAGTTTGTTGGCTTTTTTGCGTTCCTCAATCATTTCATTGACTTTCGAATTGATCCCTGCAATGTGTCTCGAAATTTTTTCGATCAAGTCGATTTGTTCTGCGGCAAGCTTTTTAAAATCTTTTCCAAAAATTTCTTTCAGTCCGCTCACGTTTTCAATCAAGGTATTTTGATAGCCAACTCCTGTCGGGATCACATGATTTCGCGCAATATCTCCTAACACACGGCCTTCTATTTGAATACGCAAAATATATTCTTCCAATTCAATTTCATGACGCGCCTCTACTTCTACCTGACTCATTACGTTCATTTCTTCATATAAAGAAAATGCTTTCTTAGAAATCTGAGCTTTCAGCGCTTCTGGCGTCGTTTTATTGTTGCTTAAACCGCGTTTTTTTGCTTCCTTTTCCCAGGCTTCTCCATATCCGTTTCCTTCAAAACGGATCTTTTTAGAGTCTTTTATATATTCGCGTAAAATATTGAAAATAGCTTCGTCTTTCTTTAAATCTTTTTCTGCAACCAAGGCATCAACTTCTACTTTAAAGTCTTTTAATTGCTTTGCAATGATGGTATTTAAAACCGTCATCGGACCCGCACAGTTTGCCCATGAACCCACAGCGCGCAACTCAAATTTGTTTCCCGTAAAGGCAAATGGCGATGTTCGGTTTCTGTCTGTGTTGTCTAATAAAATCTCTGGAATTTTACCAACGATATTTAGTTTTAAGTCTGTCTTTTCTTGTGGCGATAGTTTTCCTTTGGTAACATTTTCCAATTCATCCAATACTGCCGAAAGTTGCGAACCTATGAATACCGAAATAATGGCTGGTGGCGCTTCATTAGCTCCCAATCGGTGATCGTTACTTGCACTTGCAATGGCAGCTCTGATTAATTCTTCATTGTCATGAACCGCTTTGATTGTGTTGACAAAAAACGTTAGGAATTGTAAGTTTTTCATCGGCGTTTTCCCCGGACTCAATAAGTTGACACCTGTATTTGTAGCCAATGACCAGTTGTTATGCTTCCCCGAACCATTAATGCCTGCAAAGGGTTTTTCGTGAAATAGTACTTTGAACTTGTGACGCTGTGCTACTTTTTCCATCACATCCATGAGTAAGGAATTGTGATCAACGGCTAAATTGGCTTCTTCAAAAATCGGTGCCAATTCAAATTGATTTGGTGCAACTTCATTATGACGTGTTTTTACGGGAATTCCCAACAACATACATTCGTTTTCCAAATCGCGCATAAAGTTCATGACTCGGCTCGGAATGGAACCAAAATAATGATCGTCTAGTTGTTGTCCCTTTGCGGGAGAATGTCCTAATAAGGTTCTTCCCGTAAGGGTAATATCGGGTCTTGCCGAAGCCAATGCGGCATCAATTAGGAAGTATTCTTGTTCCCAACCGAGAGAAGCATTTACTTTGGATACATTTTTATCAAAATATTTACATACAGCAGTTGCCGCCGTATCTACTGCTTGCAATGCTCTTAATAATGGTGCTTTATTGTCTAGTGCTTCCCCTGTATATGCTACAAAAATCGTAGGAATACACAAAGTTGTTCCATATATGAATGCGGGCGATGTTGGATCCCACGCAGTATAACCTCTGGCTTCAAAGGTATTGCGAATTCCACCATTTGGAAAACTGGAAGCATCGGGTTCTTGTTGTACCAATTGTCCGCCACCAAATTTTTCCATGGCACGTCCGCTTCCAATAGTTTCAAAAAAAGCATCGTGTTTTTCTGCTGTGGCACCTGTTAATGGTTGAAACCAATGTGTATAATGTGTTGCTCCCTTACTAATTGCCCATTCTTTCATTCCTGTAGAAATTTGATCGGCTACTTTCCTATCGATTTTGGTTCCAAACTCAATGGCATTCATGACACTTTTATAGGCGTCTTTAGTCAAATGCTGCAACATGGCATGTTCATTAAATACATTTTCGCCAAAGATTTCTGAGCGCCGTCCTTTTTCTTCTATTTCAACAGGTGTTCTGTGTAATGTTTCTTGAAGTGCATTAAATCTGAGTGTAGACATGGTGTATTGTTATTTTTTTACAAATATATCAATTTTAGTGTATTTTTTTACCTCAAAATAACCATACCCCTAAAAAATAGGGGTTGTTAATAAACATTTGATAATTTACACAAACTTAACCTTGCTTTTTAAGAGGTAGTAATTAAAAATAATTTATATTTGCTTCCGAATTTATTAATGTGAATTTCATTTATTATGAGCAAATCTAAATTAGAGTACATCTGGTTGGATGGATATTTTCCAACACAAAACATGAGAAGTAAGACTAAAGTCGAAGAAGATTTTAGTGGAAAATTAGAAGATTGTCCAATTTGGTCTTTTGACGGATCCTCTACAAGACAAGCCGAAGGTGGATCTTCAGATTGTTTATTGAAGCCTGTGGCTATTTATCCTGATCCTGCACGAAGAGATGGATATTTGGTTATGACAGAAGTTTTAAATGCTGATGGTACACCACACGTATCAAACGGTAGAGCTACGATTGAAGACGAAGATAACGATTTCTGGTTTGGATTTGAGCAAGAGTATTTCATCATGGATACCAAAACGCAATTACCGTTAGGATTCCCAATCGGTGGATACCCTGCGCCACAAGGAATGTATTACTGTTCTGTTGGTGGAAAAAATACACATGGTAGAGATTTAGTAGAAGAGCATGCTGATTTATGTATTGATGCGGGATTGAATTTTGAAGGAATCAACCAAGAGGTTGCTTCTGGACAGTGGGAATTTCAATTGTTCGCTAAAGGAGCAAAGAAAGCTGGAGACGAAATTTGGGTAGCACGTTATTTATTAGACCGTTTAACCGAAAAGTACGGATACTATATTGATTATCACCCAAAACCGTTAGGGAAAGATATGGACTGGAATGGTTCTGGTATGCACGCAAACTTCTCTAATACTATATTAAGAACTTGTGGAAGTCAAGAAACATACGAAAAAATCTGTGAAGCATTTAGACCTGTTGTAAAAGAACATATTGCGGTTTATGGCGAGTTTAACGATCAACGTTTAACAGGAGATCATGAAACGGCTTCTATTAATGACTTTAGCTACGGAATTTCTGACCGTGGTGCTTCTATCCGTATTCCTATTATTACGGTAGAAAAAGGATGGAAAGGTTGGTTAGAAGATAGAAGACCAGCTTCTAATGGTGATCCTTATAAGATTGCAGGAAGAATTATTAAAACTGTAAAATCTGCTAACATCAGTTAATTAAGATTTTTAAACTATATGAAAAAGAGCTTGCGAAAACCGTAAGCTCTTTTTTTTTAATCAATTTCTAAGTACTGTTAAAATATGTCCATATCAACTATGACAATATCAGTATCGGAAGCGCCTCCACAAATTGAAATTGAATTGTTGATTTGATACTTTTCAAATTTTTCTAACATAATACCAATTCTACTATAATACCAATATCCTGTATATTTTTAAAACACTAAATAGATGAAGAACACATAGGTTACAAACAAAATAATACCTTCATACCGATCGATTCCAAATTTTCTTGGAATATATGCAAACGGATAGAGGATAAACGCAAAACCAAGCATCCAAAAGATGTCACGTGTTAGTATTTGTGGTTCTATGACTGGAATTTCTGTAATGACAGACGTAATTCCTAATACAGAGGCAATGTTGAAAATGTTGGAACCAATTAAGTTTCCTAATGAAATTGCTTTTTCTTTTTTAAGTGCCGCAATCACAGAAGCTGCCAATTCGGGCACACTTGTTCCAATAGCAATCATAGTGATGGAAATGACACCTTCACTCACGCCTAAATTTTGTGCAATGGCTTTGGCGCCATCTACTAAAAACTCAGATCCAAAATATAAAGCTGCACCACCAATCCCTAACCAAAGAAAGATTTTTGCATACGAAATGGTCGCTGCTGTTTCGTCCACATCTTCAATATCAATTTGGTCTTTGCCTTTTTGCGCCGAGCGAATTAAAATAACTAGAAATGCTATTAATCCGATAATTAAAATGATTCCTTCCCAGCGAGCTAATAAGTTTCCTGTCCACAGAAAATAGTAAATTACTAAAGAGAAAACCATCAACACTGGCCATGTTAACTTGTAAAATGTATTGTTGACAGCAATGGGACCGATGATGGCGGTAATTCCCAGAACCAATCCGATATTTGCAATGTTAGAACCAATGACATTATTGATGGCTATGGCTGGCGAATCGCTGATAGCAGCATTGATACTGACCAATAATTCAGGTGCTGAAGTCGCAAAGGAAACCACCGTCAGCCCAATCACCATTTTGGAAATATTCAATTTGAAAGAAAGTCCTACCGAAGCTCTTACTAGAAATTCTCCTCCTAAAACTAACAGTACGAGTCCTCCAATGAGATACAATATATTTTCCATGAAAACTTTTTTTTGCGAAGATACTATTTCCTTTTACAAGTAAAACAGGAATTTTGGTGAGTTCACTATAAATATTCAGCGTTTTATTTTTCCTGCAATTCAGCTAACCGATCAGTTGCATACGGGTTTTTGTGTAACACATTTGACTTTTTAAAGTTTTCAATTGCTTTTTCTTTGTTGCCAAGTGTTGTATAAAAATCTCCTAAGCAACTGTATACATAAAAATCTTTTGGA
Source organism: Kordia sp. SMS9 (assembly GCF_003352465.1). Taxonomy (NCBI): domain Bacteria; kingdom Pseudomonadati; phylum Bacteroidota; class Flavobacteriia; order Flavobacteriales; family Flavobacteriaceae; genus Kordia; species Kordia sp. SMS9. Next base: position 5,159,844 of record NZ_CP031153.1, read on the forward strand.
TAATAGGATGCGTTGAGCTTAAAGAATGCTTCCGCTTTTTCAAATTGACGCAAGTCCATCAATCTATTTGCAATGTCTTCAATGTAGTATTTTTTTGGTTTTATATTTCTCTGAAATTCCTTTGATAAGCGTTGGTAATAATTTTTTACTTTCGCCAACACATCCTTTTTAGGGTTCATTAATTCTTGCTTCGTAATTTGTATTTGATAGAAATCAAAAATGTAACGCAACGCATCATATTCAGCAATGAATGGCACAGAACCATGTGTATCGTTTTTATAATATTTCCCTTTGTAGGATAAATTGTTTAGAGCATCTTTTTTTAGCACAGCATTCAATTCTAAAATAGCTCTAATATGGCGCGTTGCATACGCCGTGTCTTTTTTCACTTTTATAGTATCCATACCTTTGTGCATAGTATTTGCTATGGCTACGAACAATTTTTTATGCTTGTAGCGTTCGTCAAATTTCGTATTCCTTATTTTTTGTAGCAGTTTTTGATCATTCCACCACATGGAAGGATCAATGGCAACGTACGCATTGAACAATTCAGGTTTTTGCAGAAGTATATTCATTACTGCTAAACCTCCGAGTGAATGCCCAATAAACATCCGATAGGATTCTGTTTCGTAGGTTTTGTCTATATAAGGAATTAATTCTTTTTCTATGAATGATATAAATGCTTCGCCTCCACCAGTATTTTCAACTTTATAACCGCTTAATTTAGATGATTTTTCAGTTAATCTTGCAGGTGATAAATCTCTTATCCGATTCGTATTTGGAATGCCAACGATGATCATTTTTGGACAGATTGTATTTCCATTTACAGCACTTAATTGGGTTACCATTCCTACAACAGAATAAAAATGAGAATTTCCATCTAATAGATAAAGAACAGGGTATTTTTCTCTTTTTTTAACCGTATCTGAATTTCCATCTGGATGATGAATCCATAGTTCTCTAGTTTCATTTAGTATGTTGGAATGTATGCTGTCTTTTATACCAATAGTTATCGTATTCTCTTGTCCATTTACATAATGAATACAAAGGCATACCAAAAAGATGAACTGTATTTTTCTCATGATGGATTGATCTCATTTTTAAGGAATATTCAGTGTTTAAGCAGTTTTTAGTTGCTTCTGTCAAAAATACAAACTCCTTTTTTCCTTTACAATGTAGGAATGTTTTATAAATTATCTACTAGATTTTTCATATTTCTAAGATCATGTATTACAAAATAAAATCATCCTATACTTGGCATTGTTCATTTTTAGAATATTTGTAAAAGAACCAACATTTTGTTAAATAAACTATAAATTTCGTTGTTTAACTATTTTTATAGTTGACTAACGAAATTTTTAGTTATATTTGAACTGTATTTAAAAATAAAGTCACATCAATTTGTATTCAACTATGCAAAAATTAACAAATAAGGAAGAAGAAATCATGCACATCATTTGGAAGCTCGAAAAGGCTTTTGTAAAAGAGGTGATGGCAGAGATTACTACGAAAAAACCACATTATAATACATTATCAACCATTGTGCGCAATTTGGAAGAAAAAGGATATGTGAGTCACAACGCATACGGAAATACGCATCAGTATTTTCCGGTGGTGACCAAGGAAGCGTACCGTAAAAAGTTTATGGCGTCTGCGATTCAGGATTATTTTAACGACTCGTACAAAAACGTTGTTTCCTTTTTTGCGAAAGAAGAAAAGATTAGCGTGGAAGATTTGAAAGAGATTATTAACCTCATTGAAAAAGAACAGTAATGGAAGCATTTGTACTATATTTTGCCAAAAGCGCTGGTGTTTTAGCCTTATTTTTAGGACTGTATTTTTTAGTGTTGCGAAGAGAAACACTTTTTCATGAAAATCGTTTTTTCTTGTTGAGTGGCATGATAATTTCACTAGTGTTGCCATTTTTGGTGATTACACAATACATAGAAATTCCAGCAATTACCAACGTTGTTACTAGTTCTTTTGCATACACTGCAGATGCTATTCCTGTTGAAACTTCAAGTATTCCATGGATGCGCATTATTTTGTATACATACATCGCTGGTGTTGTTGTGTTCTTTGGGAAGTTTTTACTAGAACTTTTTTCTTTGTTCCGTTTGCTTTGGAAATCGTCAGTTTCACACCGAGATGGACAGTTTTTATATATTGAAACAAACGCTTCTTTCTCGCCTTTTTCATTTTTTAATTACATCGTATACAATCCTGAGTTGTATTCTGAAACCGAATTGGAAGCCATTTTAAAACACGAACAAGCACACAGTCGTCAATTACATTCTTTAGATGTTTTTGTGGCAAAATTGTATTGTATTTTCTGTTGGTTCAATCCTTTTGCGTGGTTGCACAAGAAATTTATGTTACAAAATTTAGAATTTTTGGCGGATAGTGCGGCTATCAAACAAACGCCTTCTAAGAAAGAATACCAATTAACGCTATTGAAAGTGTCTGGAAACAGTTATTGTCCAGCATTGACCAACAATTTTTATAATTCATTAATCAAAAAACGAATCGTTATGTTACAAAAAACACAATCTACACAAGTAAACAGGTGGAAACAAGCATTGATTGTTCCAATGCTCATTGCTTTTGTCTTTTTATTTAATACAGAAGTAGTTGCCAAAGAAGTTGCTACTGCTCCACTCACAAATAATGTGAAGCCTATTATTGAAAACACCACAGGAGATTTAGTCATCGTAATTACAAAAAACACAACTGTTGACGAATTGAAAGCGTATAAAAAACTCTTCAAATCACAAAAAATTAAGTTTACATATAGTAATGTTGACTTTAATTCTAAAGGAGAAATTAGTAAAATTTCATTGGTATTAACCTCTAAAAATACGCAAACTGCCAATGGAACTTTTGAAACTATTGATGATAAAGCAATTTCAGATATTCAATTAGGAAAACGCGGTGACGAACTGTTCATAAAATCAGCCGGATTTGGAGGAGACAAAACTGTAAAAGGTGTGTATGCATATACCGTAACCTCTGATTATGATGAGGACGATGATGGAAAAAACAAGAAGAAATTTGTCATCAGAACAGACAATAATGGGAAGACCTCCAAACAAACTTGGATTCAAAAAGATAAAATACAAACCATTGATATTAAAAAAGAAGATGATAAAGAAGTGATCATTATTAATGGCAAAAAGGTAGATCCTATTGAGACTATTGACATTAAGAAAGAAGGTGAGAAAGAAATCATTATCATTGACGGGAAAGTAATATCTCCAGAGACTGAGATTGAAAAAGAAATTGAAATTAAAACTGGCAATGCTAACAAAAAAAAATACATTTATACCGTTACTGGCAGCAACGAAGAAGAGGAAAAAGAAGTAAAAGACAAGAAAATTAAAATCTATCGATCAAGCGAAAGCAAAATCGTTTTTAATTCTTCAGGAAAAAAAGACAAACCACTTTTTATTATAGACGGCAAAGAAGTTTCAAACAAAAAGTTTAAAGATTTGGATGCTGAACATATTGAAACCATGACCGTATTGAAAGGTGATTCTGCCACAGCAAAATATGGTGAAAAAGCAAAAAATGGTGTAATTATTATTAAGACAAAGAAAAAGAAGGAATAGTTTTTTTACACTGAATTTGAATTGGACAAAAAAAGCAGTTGCGACGATGCAACTGCTTTTTGCTTTTCTAGTAAATGTTTGTAGTGTACTACAATGTAGCGTCTAAACTCATAATCATAGTAACATCGCCTTCTTCAAGTAAAGTTCCATTACCAACACGCATGCTATCTACTCGAAATGTAGTAAAGTAAGTAGAAGCTGTTCTGAACCATACATAAATATGATCATCCGAACCTATGTATTGTCCCGCAGTAATTCCTGTAGAACTCAAAACACTTGTGTTTGTATTGCGTAATCTGTTGCTTCCACTGCCATTTGTATAGCAATAGCCAACCCAAGTTACATCAATAATATCTGATGACCCATACGCATATCCTGTGGCTTTTAAATGAAACATTTTATTATCTGTATCAACTCTATAAGGTAATTTTAAATGAAATATTGGCAAATTTGAGTTTGAGGTTGTAAAAAACTTCACAATACCGTTTCTTACGCTTCCAACATTTGTTCCGTCATTCACCGCTAATGTAATTGCTCCTGTTTGTCCATTGACACTCGTTACAGGCGCATGTACTTCTGCGGCACGCTTTGCTCCTTGTGGCGTTACAGCTCTGTTGGTATCTGTTCCTGTGGTAACTTCTGCAAGTGTTGCCAGTTCTACTTTTCCACTGGTGGAAATGGTGGCATCTGGTACCGCAGTATCTACAATATGATTTGCCGTTTTTGGCGTAATATACTTCGTATCATTGGTGGTTAATGCTTCCGTTAGCGTCGCTTTGTCTTGCCCTCTATTGACCTTGCTGTCAATGAGATCGATAAATTCATCTTCTGTTGGACGATCTCCTGTTTCAAAATATGATTTTAATGCTGTTCTATTTTTTTCTGCCATGATCTAATTTTTTTGTGTATGTAACTATTATATCAAGAATGAAATTCCATTAATACTTGTCCAAGAAGTACTGTAATTATAGCATCTTACTTCTCCTGTAGCCAAGACATCAATTCGCGTCATCACATTTCCTGACATGATTGTATTTAAGATAATTCGCCTGTTAGGTCTGTAACCAGAAGGCAATGTAAAAACGTCTGTTTGACTTCCTGTTGGTGTTCCGTTTCGCACCAAACCTTCAATAAAAACGACGCCATCTTTTTTACGATATCTTGCAAACTGATACGTACTGCCATAATTTTGAATTCCGTTTTCCAATGATGCATTCTGCCATCCTGAATCGCTTCCTCCAGTTACAATCGTAACATCACCTGTTTGTCCATTGACACTCGTTACAGGCGCATGTTCTTCTGCAGCGCGTTTTGCTCCTTGTGGCGTTACGGCTCTGTTGGTATCTGTTCCTGTGGTAACTTCTGCAAGTGTTGCTAATTCCACTTTTCCTCTAGTGGAAATGGTGGCATTTGGCACTGCATTTTCTACGATATGATTTGCTGTTTTTGGCGTAATGTACTTTGTATCGTTTGTCGTTAATGCTTCCGTTAAAGTTGCTTTGTCTTGCCCTCTATTGACCTTGCTGTCAATGAGATCGATAAATTCATCTTGCGTTGGGCGATCTCCTGTTTCAAAATATGATTTTAGCGCTGTTCTATTTTTTTCTGCCATGATCTATTTTTTTGTGTATTTAAATTTGTGAACTCGTCTGCACTGTTTACAGCACAAACGAGTTCACGTGCTTATCTAATTGTAAATGTGGTTCCGATAATCATATCTCCAATACCGCCAATGTCAATCCAATTGTCATCGTTAGGCATCGTTAATATATTTTCTTCGGTACTTTGCATTCCAGACGTGTTTTGCGCCACTACTTTGAAATGGTGATATACCGTATTTCCATCTGCATCTTGCGTCGCCAAACTGTGTGCTTGCAATGAGGTATCTTCCAATAAGACAAAAATGTCAGATTGGTTGGTGGTGATTTCATGAATTTTCACCCAGTTTCCTTGTGCGTTCATTTTGAACACGGAATAGGTTCCATTGTAACATGTTTTTTGCCACTGCAATGCAATTTGATTGATATCGCCATTCGCTGCAATTGGCTCCGCAATATACTGTAACGTCGGTGCTGGCGGATTGGCTACTTCGACCATCATAGAAGCTACAATTTTTGACGCTTGTGAAGGCGCATATTTTGTAACTGGCGATGGCGGCGGTGTTACCGTTCCGTAATCAGCTTCTACATATTCTATTTTTCTTGACACTGTCAAACGATAGAATAATCCGTCTCCGTAAGGAACTTCGTCTAAGTCTGAAAAATCATCGTAAACCGTCCATAATTCACTGCCAGCTATTCCTGCGGCGTCAACATCAATCGGTTCTAGCGGCGTCATTGTACGAATAGATTGTGCATCTAATTTGTTGAATGCGCGATAGATATTCACTTTTTTGATGTCCTGAATTTCTGGATACGCGTTGATTTCCAATTGAATTTTCGGCGTTGTTCCTAAAACTACATTCTCTAATACTGGCATGATGCGTTTTACTTCTGGTGCTTCTGGAGCATTGGACGTTACCAATTTGATAGGTCCTAGTGCGCGACTGAATTCTCCCAATTTCATTTGCGAACTTAATTCTCTAGCTGCGTAGAAGTAAATATTGTTTGATGTACCATCTAAGTTAAAGTCTGTAAATTGTGTAGTATGCGGACTTGTACTTGTGGTTTTCATCATTGGTGCCATTTCAAATGCAGGATCGGTTGGTGATAATACACTTCCGTTTTCATCTCGAAGTACTTGTTTTTTGTTTACTGGAACATACTCTGATCCGTTGATGTATGCGTATACAACAGGTACTTTGGTTAACGGCACAAAAGCATTAAATAATACACCTTTTACAAAACCTAGCAATCTTGAATCCCCTACCGAAATGTTCCCAACATCCGTATTAGAAGCATCCAAATCTGTCACAAACGGTGTAATGGTTTGAGCTGGCGGAAATGCGGTATTGCTATTGATTCGCGCAATGATATCATTTGCCCATTCAAACAATGCCACTTTATTAGGATTCGGAAATTTGTAATGATCTGGCGATACATCCACTGGTGGATAGTAACGATAATCACCTTCGGTTTCAAGCGTAGCAAAGTCCAAAAAGTTTTCCCAACGATTTGCAAAATAGTCCTCGTAATTTCCTCCCAAAGCTTTTAATGCTGCTCTAATTTCGAGAACTGTTTCTTTTTCATAGAGTGCGTTTAATAATGCTTCATCATTGGCTCTGTAAAATAACACACCGTGTGGTTTGTGTGCGTATTCCGTAGTAATGGTGTATGTAGAACGTCCAAAGAAATCTGGTCGCGTTGCATATTTTGCACCATCAGGTTGTTCGGGCTGTTTTGCTTCCACAATTTTTTGCGCAAACATAATCTTCGGAATACTGATGTTTGAGTAATACGGATTGTTTGTATCGTGACTTCGCAATCCGACGATAGAATTTTTAACTTCCTCATCATCGCCAGGCAATAAATTGGCTTCTGTTAATCCATAGGTTTGGTTTTCATACAAATACACTTTGTATCCAGGATAAAAATTTACCGAAACATTGGTGCCACTTTGAATTGGATCGTAGTCCGTATCGTTAGAAAATAACGGATCAAACGCGAGTACTTGCACATCGCTTTCTGTGGTATCTCCAACATATTTTATGTTGAGAATTTTTGCCACTTTTAACACTTTGCGCTTTCCATTCGGATTGTCTTCCGTATGCACACGCACAATTCCGCGGTACCATTCTACAGAATCACTCGTTTCACTGTAATCAATGTGCTGATCTAACACGATGCCGTGGAAGGTAATACTGTACATTCCTTTGTGTCCCATCACTGGATCACCGTTTGTATCGAGGTCAATGACTTCATCAACTTTGGTAATGGTGGTATGATTGCTTGCTGGATTAGACCAAATTCCACGTGTTTTTTCTAAGTGACGTTCCAATTCGCCTGCATCACCTTCTACCATCACAACTTCACGGTGAATTTGATTGAATGTGTCCACTTTTACATGTAACGGTTGTGGATTTGGCGTTCCCCAACTTGCAGGTGTTTGCATGTTTTCAATCGCCATAAAAATACCATCATTCGTAATCTCGATCGCTTGCAATGCTTCCGCATCTGCCGTTGGAATGTCACTTACCAACGCATCACTGATTTCTTTTTTGTACACTTTAAATTGTGGAAATCCGGAGGTTTGAATGACTTCATGAATGATATGTTGTTGTTCACCAATGATAAACACACCACCTTCATAATTGCTCTCCAAACCGTTTGGAATACTTGGCGTCAAGGTTTGATCTACGCTAGACAGATAGTATTCGTCTACCGTAAGGATAGAAACCAAATTATTGGTCGTATCTTCTTCAATGTTGATGACTTTTCCTGAGATGTTGTTTGGCATTTCATTCCTGAAAAAGATATCCACGTCTTCCGCAAATATTTCATCATTATCATCAAAAATAGACGTTGTATCCGTAACCAATTCTGTATCCGTAATAGCGGAATCTTCAGGCACTACATAATCCACTAATTCTTGATATGAATGGTAATCAAACGAGATTCTCACCAACGTTTGATCGGCATCTGGTCCGTTGTCAATTTCAATTTGCTTGTAACGCTGTTGCTCCGTTTCCGATGTCAATAGTAACGGCTGCTCCTTTTGAATGAGATGCGGCTGAATGTTTGACGGCGGCAACAACGGATTTTTAGGCTGCAATGCTGTGATAATTGACACTTCCGTGGGACTCGACGTTGCTCTGGAGAACCAATTGATTCCGTACGAACCATAGTAGTGCGTTCCGCTAATAATTTGTTTGTGTACAAAGATTGGCTGTCCTACTTCTGGTAGTGTTATTGGAAAAGCTTCATAACGTTCCGATGCATTGGAAACTGTCGTATCTGTGTGTAAATAACGCTTGTCATGTGAAATCTCTGGTTTCTCCCAAACACCAGGATCTGGTTGACCGTCACGTTGTTTTCTATACTCGAGTCCTGCATAAATCGGAATGGTATATTCTTTCGATTCAAATTGTGTACTTTCCGCATAGAAAGCTGGATTGTAAGCATCTTCCGGAATTTCTTCTGCGTATAAAGTTACGTAGCGTTTTCTTCCATCATGTGTATATCCATCATCATCTGTAATGCTAGAAGGTTCACTTGTTTCTGTTCCGAAGAAAGCACCTGGAACTACTTCATCGAGTTCGATTGGTAATGGCAAACGTTCGTCAGAAGTCGCCGTAGGCAAGCTCATACTTAAATGTTGTACTTCACGTGCGCCTTGTCCATCTTCTAAGTCGCCAAAAGTTACATATTCTGCAATGTATACAAATTCACCTTGCTGCACTTGCGAAGCGATGTCTAAGAATCCTAATCCTAACATACGCGCCATGTGATAGTCGTAAGACGCAATGTTGAGCATGTCTAAATTTGAAATTTCCATGACATCATCTTCGCCTTCTACCACGATGTTTTCATCTACAGGAATTTCCTCCACGGCTTTTGGATTGTTGATATCATCACTGAGTGTAATGTATTTTCCAACCACATCTTTTAAGTTTCTATCATAAACATCAGCTTCTACTACATTCCATTTGTTGATGTAGTTGTCAATATTTACGGTAGCATCATCGTTAAAACGTGGCCAGTTTCCATCAACCAAACCTGCAGATGGTTCTAATTGTTGTAACGCAACGGTGTCATCTAGCGTAAGTGCGTAACTTCCCATTGGTGTCCAAGCTTGATTTTCGTTGGTGTCTTCAATGAAATCACCGTACAATTCAATATGCACTTCTGTTAGGTGCGTGTTGTTTCCGACACATCGGAAAGTACGCCCATTTTCACATACTAAGCGTGTGTTTTGCAAAGCGGAACTTGCAAAGGTTTTTCGGTTGGTTTCTTTTTTTAAGGCAATCAACGTGTTGGTAGAAACCGATAAGGTTTCTGTTTGCAACGAACTGTTGGAAGCGGACGCACTTACTTTTGCTTCTACAGCAAAGAATAAATGTCGTTTGCTTTCAATTTCAATCAGTTCATTCCCATAGTTTTGCATGAATCCTTGTGCATTGGATGCAGGATTGATCACGGCACGAACTTGTGTATATTGCGTTTGGTTTTTGAAATATACATGGAAATCTTTTCCTTCAATTCGGTAAATCCATACACCATTTGCGTCGTCCACGATGTTTGGCGCTTGAGAAAAGTTGATCACTTTTGCTACTTTTCTGTAAGGCGTTCTGTATACACGAACAAAGTCATCGTCTTTGTTGAAGTTATTCGTAGTATTTGCATAGTTTCCTTTTGGCAAGTGCTTCTCCCCTAAAGCACCTGAGAAAACCCAGCGTGTGTGAATACCTTGTGTGCTTCCATCGTTTCCAGTAGATCCTGCCGCTTGCAAGTAGAAATTAGGTGATTGAATTGCAGTATGTTCACTCGGTGGAATGGACGTTGTATTGCAATTCTCACTACAGTAATCTGTACGTGCTGCCGCTAAATCTGTTGCCGTCATGGCAATGTTTTGATATGTGTTTGGCAAATCGCTAATTGTTGGGGCAAAGTCCGCATTTGTAAATGTTTCTTGCACATACGGCGTTGTCGCTACATTTTCCGAGATACAGTTTTGCAGCTCCAAATTGGTTTTAGCTATATACGCTGCACTTGTTCCTACAATTCCACCTACTAAGAGCAATTGTGCGTCTGCATCGTTTAGTAACTGACTGATGCTATTTTTGCTGCCAAAGTCTAGTTTTTTACGCCACAATTCGTTGAGTTGATAGTTGAATTTAATGACTTCCGAAGCACGATCTGTCGTGTAATTTGCGATACAATAAAATGTATCATTCGCTCCTTGTACGAGTCGCACGGAAGGACTCAGTTTGTCTGTTGTGCTTCCTAAATTTGTCGTTTTTACAGTGTAAGAGTCTACCGCATTCGAGAAATTACTTATAAATAATCTGTTCGTATTGTCTTGTATCCCTGCTACAATATAGTTTTCCGTCGTGGTGGACGTTGCAATGGCTCCTGTGGCGTAAATATAGGTTCCGTCGCCAAGGCGTTTTCCCCAATTTAGCCCTAAGTTATCATTAAATGATAATACGATAGCATGACGAATTGGTTGTCCCGCTGGTGTGGTAGCAGAACCTACAATGGTAAATCCGAAAGGTGTTTCTACTACGCCCATGATTTGCTCATCAGAAATCCCTGCTACTTTTTTGGAAGAGAGTAAGTTTCCATTTTCGTCTAATTTGTACAGTTCCATATCATCTGTAGAACCGCTTTGATTGAACCAAGCAGTAATCAGGTATTTTTGTGTACCATTGCTATAATCGAGCGTTCGCAATCCTGTGCTGAATCGCGTGTTTGGCGAATATAATAGTTTAGACCATATTACATTTCCGTTGCTATCTATTCTAAATACTATTAAATGTGATCGGTTGGTTTGTCCTGTTGCATAATGTCCTAATACAATGGCACTTTGTCCATCTGGACATGGTGCTACAGACGATAAACCTATGGTTCGCTCTACAACTGTTAAACGTTTGCGCCATACGACTTCGCTATTGTCATTGAATAGCGTAACGACTCCACCAACTCCATTTCCGCCCACGGCAAGTATACGATTGCTTCCCAGCTTGCATACAGCGCCAAAACCATCAAACGTACCATAACTTCTGAAGGAACTTGTAAAGTAACAATCGCCCAAAATATAGAATTCTACGGGTGCAATTTGTGAACTTTGCGTTCCGTTGAGTGAAAAGCTTGTGATTGCTGTTTCTTCTACACTTGTCGATTGTAAGATGGAAGTGTATGTTCCGTCATTGTTATCGATCGTTGGCGTAATAGTTCCTTTGTTTGTAGTAATTTGCACAGTTTCTCCACCTGCGGTGATGTTGTTTCCATCTGCGTCTTTGAGTTGTACCGTAATTGTTGACGTGCTGCTTCCATTGGCTGGAATTGCTGAAGGATTTGCCGTTATGGTACTGTTATCCAAGTCTGGTATTGGTGTAGCTATACAAAGCTCTACCGTTTCATTGTTGAGATTTGTTTCTTCTAAAGCTTCATACGTTTGTACTGTTACGGATGCGTCTTGGAATGCAATACTTCCTGTTTCTCGTACTAAGTTTTCTTTTGTTAGTGTAAAATTACTGTTCTGATTTACACGAATACAGGTATTTTCTTCCAAAGAAGTATCTGCTTTTATGACCGATTTGTTGTCCCACACATCATTGTCATAGCCAACTCCAAAAGGAATAAACAGGAGCGCATTGTTGAGCGCATAGAACGTATCGGGATGCAAACTTGCTTTGTCAATTGTTTTTGACCATTGCAATACGCGGTCGAAACCATATTTCTCTACAATCGTTGAACTTGGCGATGTTGTTCGATCAATATTCATTCGATAGTATGCATCGTTTGTATTGATCATTTTTGAACTGTAGTGTGTCGTTTCGTCAAACCACATGGCGCTATGCGATTGTGGAAAGGTACTTCCCAAAGGAAAAGACAAGAAAAATACTCGGTTTTGAATGTTTGCAGAACTTACTAAGGTTCCATTGTTTACAAATGCCGCACCTCCTACTCCTGACGGTCCTGAAGGTGTATATATGGAAGAATATTCTACATTTTCCGTTGTTGTCAAATTACCATCTAGTTTTGCCAATGATACGACACCGCGTCTGCCACTAGGGAATGTACTACCATTCCCTATGACAACTGCTTGCCCATTTTCTGCAACTAGATCTAATACAAATCGTGAGGAAGTTTCCTCCATACTTCTGAGCACATTTCCGTTACTATCTATCGTAAAGATTAAATTATTAGACCATGCTATGTAATTATTTCCATACGGCAATAGTTTCATCTTGTACGACGAATAAATTGTTTGTTCATGTTCGTACGTTTTGAACCATATCATATCATCGTTGCTATTGAGCTTGATGATGCAATATTTATCGCTTGCGCCTGCGTTGATATTGTCATAATATCCGAATATCAATCGATCTCCATTGGGTGTTCTCACAATGCTTCTCAAGAAGCCTGATCCTACTTCGCCATTGGTAAAAGTTTTTACTGAAATGAGTTCAAGATTACTATCTGTTTTTATAAGTGCTATTTTGTTTGAACTTACAGATGATCTCGTGCCCCAGTAGAAAAACCCATCGACTTCTCCAAGGAAGCTCACAAAAGCATAGCTATTGTTTACTTTGATTTTCTTTATAAAAAAGTCATTACTTAATGCCATCTTCTTATTTTTTTAACTGTCAATTTTATTTTTTTTGTTACTGAGCTAGCACGATATCTTCCGTTCTTGCTGTGTAATCAATTATATATTTATTTACTTCCCAAATCAGGTATCTGAATTTGAAATTGAGTGTTTCCGCCGTGATTTGTTTGCTTTCATGCATGATGATTGCTTGCGCGTAATCTTTTGAGTACAATACTTTGTATGCATCGTCATCAATGTCGGTTACCTTGTCAAATACTCGGATGGCACCTCGTTTACCGTCCGTACTATCGTTTTCAAATATTTCTTCATCTCCATTGATCAATTCAATTGGAATTTTTGGAATATTGAATGGTTCTGGATTTCGAATTAGAAGCGCTACGATGTTTCCATCAGCATCTAAAATTTTGTTGAATTCTGTGTTGACTGCTGGATCTAAGGGTTCCATTCCTAATACACCTTCTAACAACCTGTCAAATACATTTAAGTATTGTGTTTCTAACGCATCGCTATTCGTATCTGGAGTTCCAGTTACGATGTTGTATGCCGTATTGATGTCCGCTGGCGTTAGGTTTGGCAATGGTACATTGAACACCGCTTGTCGTGTATTTTCAGGATCATCTTCATCTACTAACAGGTAACTGTTTACCTGCGCTTCAAAGTTTTGATAACGTGATGTTTGGAATACGTAGTTGTGTACTTGCACACTCGATACCACATCGTTGCTCTCCGTTTCGAAGGCATTGTAAATCAATGCGGTATACAGCTTCTGCGGTTTCAAATTCGTTAAGGTTACCGAGTATGCGTAGCTTTGTGGCTGAATTGCATTTCCTATCAAAAACGAACATTCAATTGCATCACTATTGTTGTTGATGTAGTTGATAAAGTTGTTCAACATTCGGATGTTTAATGGAATTCTCGGATCATTATCATCAATCCATGGAACGCCACCTTCGCCGTTTCCATCTGGTAATGGCACCGAATCTTCATTGTAATCAATTGGTAACGGATACGGAATGGTTACATTACTTACTGGATCTTTGATGGCAATGTGCATTGCGCCTGTTAATTCAGGTGAACCTAAGTATCCTTCCCATGAACGCAACATGTGATATGCCAATGGTTTGGTAAAGTACAGTGTGATTCTACATTGTTCTTGTCCGAAGAACACTGGTTTTGCCTGCAACAAGTTACCATCTGCATTCGGATATGATTTGTCGTAATCAATATACTGACGCAATGAGGTTAACGGATATTTGTCTGGATTTGCAAGTTTTCCTGAAAGGCTTGGATCTCCATTGTCATCTAAACGGTTGATAATCGTATTGACGTTAGCTGGATCTTCATATTCATTTCCATACGTAACACCATCTGCATCGTGGAAGTGTCCAATTGGTCCTGCTGTTTTGAATCCGTAGTAGTAATCAAATGTATCGCCACCTTCGCCGTTGTCTACTTCATCTTTGAGTTGATAGTGCACATAGAACGTTGAGTTTGGTCTCCAGATTGGTTGTGCAGTGTATTGTACTGCTTCTTCCATATCTTCTTGTTCTTGCTGAATAGCATCTTCTCCTGGAATCGTTTGATTGTACTCAAATTTTTCAATAGATAACCAACATACTTGCTGAAGTGAAGTGTTGCATACTTGCGGTTCTTCGTCAGTTCCGCCCGGACAATCACACTTGCCGAGTTCATAAATTTTATCCAAAATTACATTCGCGTAGCTAATAGCACCTTCTAATACTGGTGGTCTTGCAAATTCTGGATATCTGATTAAGGTATCAATATCTGCGCTTAGTGCTAACAGTAATCCATATTGTGGATTTGCGGCATCAAATTTTTCAATTCTTGCTATCATATCCAAGAAGCAGTTCCAGTTGTCTCCAAAAGGATCTTTTGCTTTAAAATTGATGCATGCAAACAATGCTGTGTTTAAGACTTCATATAAATTACAAAGCGTTTCATCTTTTTCACAGTCTCCAGGTCCTCCACCTGATGCACAAAGGTCTTTTTCTAGTTGTAAGTTTTGCGCAACAGCTCGAATATCTCCAATGACGTAGGATTTTTGCCCCAAGTTTTCCACAATGGCATCCATTTTTAGATATGTGAAGTCGCGTTTTGGCAACTCTGTGATTTTATCTTCTTTCTTGGTTACACAACTTGCTAATTCATCTCGTAATACAGCCAAGTATTCACTCGTTACAAAGGTGTAATTCTTTTGCAATCCATCGTAGTGAATGTCTTTGATTCCTGAAATTGGCGTTGGTGTGTTGAAATCAAATATTGCAGCAATCGCTAAACTTTGATCACCCATAATTGTAATTCTGTACACTGGCGCATCATCATTTGCCACAATGACACTGTTCGGTATGTCGGAACCTGTAAGTTTCCAATTTCTGAATACGGGCAATGCGCGGGAACTTAATTCTTTGAATTCTTTACCGTAATATGGAATGTATGTGATTGTCGATTCTGATTTTGTGATATTGTCCATAATGAAGTATAATTTGTCTTCATGCATGAGCATATCTGTAATTTGAACCTGATCTTTGCTATTGATGAGATAGTTGTTTTTCAGTTTCAAGCTGGCATCAAACTGAACAATTGTGGTACTGTATGCATTTGGTGACTCTGTAGCTCTTCTGCGAATTCCAATCATGATACCTCCATCAGGATCCAAACAGCTATCGCCTACTTCATACCAATATTTTCCACCATTGTTCAATCCTGTTTGATTGATAACTTCACCATTTTCGTTGATTTCAATCACGTGTACATGATCTCTTTTACTTGATAAACAGGTAATAAAGAATGTGCGATTTTGTGTTTTTACTACAGACATTCTATGCGTATCCAATCCTTGCTCACATATAAAGTAACGTTGCCACAGTATGTTTCCGTTGGTGTCTACTTTTAGGTAGAATAACCTGCTAGAGAATCCGTGTGCAATGATGAGCAAGTTGCCATCTGAAAGCTCTTCAATTTCTTGAAACTGCATTGGTTCATTGTTAATGAAGTACGCTTTGCTGAAAATCACTTTTCCTAAAGCATCTAGCTTTGTTAAGACGCCATCATTGTCATTAGAACCGGCAACATTTACAGACGGATATCCAACTGCGTAGAAACTTCCGCCGATCAATTTCATTTTTGAGTATGAATTTGAAAGTTGTGATTTCGCCAAAACGGACGCATATGTATATGAGTTAAAGAATGAACCAAGCGGATTGACGCTTTTTGCTGCTACACTTGTTTTTAAGGTTTCCAATGCTGGATCATCCTTTGTTTGACCGCAACCTTCTTCACCAATAATCATTGTACTTGTACTGAGTGCTAATTGTACTCTTGCCACTTCATTTTCACATTCTTTTTGTGTTTTGAAGTATTCAATGCGTCTTGCAATGACTTCGCCACTTGTATCAACCACATTGAAATAGAATCTGTTGTCTACCGTTTCTTTGATCACAACGCTATTTTGCTCGTTTACCATAGCAAATACTGCTGCTTTCAATTCGCCAATAGTAGCTTCTTTTGAATGGTGATGTGCGCTACTACTAAGAATGATTTCACAGTTTTCATTGAACACTCTAAAGCGGTATTCGTCAATTCCATCTGTATCAATTTCATTGTAAATTTCAGCTACAATTTCTTTTTTCAATGTACTTGTTGCCGCAGAAGATTGTATAGAACAGCCTTGTGCTTCTAATTGAATCAATTCCGCTTGTAATGCTTCCAATTGTGCTTGTTGCGCTGCTGTGAGTGGTATAATTTGTCCTGTTTCACTGTCATACGTAGCTTCTTGCAATTCAGCAATTTGCTCACGAACGGCACGAATTAAATGGGCATTGGCAGATTTTGGTGTCACCGTAATTCTAGTGATTAATTCAGTATCATGCGCATACGAAACTACGCTCGTTAATGCTGCTTTGGTTTTGTACACTTCATGAATTTTCTCGTATTGCGGCACATTTGCAGTATCGCTTGTGACCGTTTTGTAGTAACGAATGGTTACGCCTTCTGCATAGGTTGTCAATTTTAAATCGGTATTGACAGCTGCTTCTGGTAGTATGATAATGAGCGTATCTGCATTGCTAAATTGTAGTGATTGCACATAATCATGATTGTTTTCAACATCGGTAACTTCCATACAACCAACTGGTGCTGGTTCGTTTGATGAAATGAGTACTGTTTCTGTTGTATTACTTCTCGATCCTTGAGACGATCCACCTGTACTTATTCGCATTCTTCGGAAGTACATGTTATAGAAATACTGTTCTTGTGGAGTTGTTGAAGGATATTCATAGTTTGATTTTACTTCAACATTAACTTTTAAGTTTCCATCTTCAATGATTATACTTTTAATTTCTAAACTTTCAAGAGGTTTGCTATTATTGTTCAATAATACAGTGTTTACTGCTGTAAGATATTCCTCTGAAAGTTCTACTAAATTCGTTGCAATGCCATCTTCAATTGTGTAAATTGTTAGCGTAGTTCCAATACTTACCGCAGAGAATGTTCCGTTGATGCGCAAACGAATACGATCAAAGTTTGCCTCTTGAATTTCTTGTCCATTATTTGGATCAATGATCGGTGCTGACCAATTCATATTTTGCACATAAATAGTTTGTTCTAAATCACCAGTTCCTTCTTCTATAGAGTAATACGCACCATCAATGTAATGACCGATATACCCGTTTGGTCTGTAATATTTGGTGCCTAATGGTTTTTCTAAAAAGTCAGAACAATCGCCTGTTTCTTTTGTGGTAACACAGTACAGTTCGGATGGTGTTATTCCATATTCTTCAGGAATAAACCAACCTGGCTCACCTGCTTCCATATACGAGAATGGATTTGTGGCTAGTAGTCGAATGGAATCGTATTGTTCTCCGTTTCGTTGCCAGTATCCAATACGCAAGTGATCTACATTTGGTCTTTCTAGTGCTGGTACTACAGCTTCAAATGGATGGTATGCTTTCCAAGTATTTCCGTCTGCCATGTAAATACCTATTTTTTCAATAGAATATTTGTGTTTTACTTGGCGTACTTCTTTTCCTCCACGTACTACTTTGTTTGGCGGAATTAAGTCGATAAAGTTTTTCGCAGCACCTGTATGACCTCCAATTTTATTGGATATTTCGCCAGGGACTAAGCCTTTCATCGCTTTGAAGTCAATGTAGGTATCTAAAGGAATGACTTTATCTATTTGTCCTGCCGTTGGCTCTGTGGCAAAGTAATTCAACTCAAACGTTTCATTCGTTAACATGTGTACACCTTGCACGGCTTCTTTTGTTCTATCAGGATAGTTTGGATTGTCTCCATTGGCTAATGGTGCAATTGGAGTTCTGTCAACCGATTTGTCTTTTTCCCACTTCAGTTTTACTTTGAAGGTTTTACAGATTTTCACGATGATTCTGATACAAACACGGATGCGCACTTCTGCGTATAGTAAGAATGGTTTTGCCGCTTCCGCAGATAGAATGGCATCGAGACTCACTCGGAATCCCACAATTTTCCACACACTAATTGCAATTGTTCCACCAAAAGCAACATATCCTCCTAATTGGAATCGCTCAAAGCTGATGAAGCCTCCAACTTCTACATACGCACTGATTTTTACTTTGATACCGAAGAAGTTTTTCTTCAATTCTAAATCGACTCGTGCGCCTGCTTCTATTCCTCTTGCCGAAAGCATTAAGAACGATTGTGCTGTAATGATTGTTAAAACTCTAGCTGTAATTGGCGATTGTTTGGTTCCGAAATTGAGATACCAAGCAGATGGATTGTTGAAGAAGAATCCGGCTTGTACTTCGGCATAGAGATCAATAATCCAGCCATTTGATTTTGGCAATTGATAATCGGCTCCAAACCAGAATTCGAACGAATCATCTCCTACGGCAACTCCTGCAAAGAATGGTGGTTCGGTATCGTCTAAGATTCCCAAACGTTCTCCCAAGACATTGGCTCTACCATCTAAGATAAATACCGATGGTAAGGATAGTATTGCCATGAGTCGCGTGGAGAATAGATATCCGTCATCGTGCATGGTTCCTAATACTGTTCCTGCGCCGACTGCAACTGGCAAGTCGTACTGATTGGTTCGCGGCGGTCCGCTGAATTTATCGAGATTTACACCTCGTTTCGGATAGGTATAGTAATCATACCAAGTATCTTCTCCTGAAACGAGTCCGACGGCTTCTTTTTCGGCAACGTATTTGTATCCGAGCAATCCTCCGAATCCGTAAAATGCTAATCCTGTAGCCGCTAATGGAATTGGCGTTGGCATTTCTATTCCGGCTTCGATGATGAATGCAGGTTCTTTGGGTTGCAAACGCATTTGCGCTGCACCGCTGATGCGTGCTTTTGGTAATTTTAACCCAATTTTCCCTTCGTATTCTGGAGATTCTCCAGGTTCAGGAATCGACAACATACCATTGATGATCGCCAATGCTGAATCTGGATCCGCAGTTCCTGGAATGATTAAATCGACTTCAATGGTTTGTATACGCAAGAAGCTGTCGCCATCGCCACCGTGTTCGTCATTGTCCGTTGTGTAGTAGTATTTGATTCCTTCCCCACGTGCGTCAATTCCTAAAGGATCTAAACTGATGGCGCCATCAAATCCCCAATAGTTGTATTTACGCATCACGCCATCTTTTTCCTGTTGATGCGATCCGAAGTGAATTCCGGTCACGGCAATTTCAATAGGCCCTAGATTTAATGAAATATTTGTTGGAATAAACGCATTTCCACCTACAATTTCCATAGATCCATCTTCGTATACACGTAGTTTAGGCAATACGATTTTTTGATCGCCTAATACACGTTTCATGATGTCGTTTTGGAATGTAATTTCGCAGGAGGTTCCTACATAGAAATTGTCATCTTCACGTCCTAATTCTAAGGTTAAGAAATTAATAGTTACAAAGTCAAATAGACTTAATGGAATTCCTTCTGGTTCTGAAGCGGTAAGGTTGAAATCGCCTTCTTCATTAAGGTGTCCGTTGATTTCTATTAGAGCTTCATTACCTTCACTATCTTTTAGTTTTGGAATTTTTAAGCGTCCAGCAATATTTGATTCAATGATTGAATTTTGCTTGAACGTGATGTCAAAGTTTTTGAATCCAAGTTCCCAATTCCCGATATTTACAGGCAAGTAATCATCGTCAGTTGTTGGCGTTCCGTTAACCGTTTCTATAGCCACTGTTCCTGAAACGCCCCCAGTTCCGATGAGCATGTTATATCCTGCAATTCTGAGCGTGGAATCGTTTACATTGTTGAACCATTTTTTAGGTAGTGTTACTGCGGCCGTTTGGGCATAGACTCCGCGGAAATCGTCGGATCTTCCATCAGCGGTAGCTTCTGGAATGTTTCTGTCTTTTCTCAGGTCTAGTTTTAAGTTTGAAAATTCAATTTGCAATCCAGTTTTTCCAATTTCAGAACGTTTGAAATCGAAACTGTCTTCATTGAAGAATTCAAATCCTTTTTTGCTAGATATTTTGAACCTTCCCACATTATAAATTAAGCGAGAGTGATATGGTTCTGGCAATACTTCTCCAATTGCAATTGTGGTTGGATCTACATCAGGATAGTCTGTAGCTCCTGTGTATATTGGTCGCAACCATTTTCTTGGAAATTGCAAAGCAAGATCAATATCTTCTATTTCAAAATTGAATTGAGGAATGAGTATTTGATAAAAATCTTCTTTTTCTAGTTTCCCAAAATAGCGATTGAATAGTTTTTGTACTCGCTCAAAGAGTTCATCAAATGAGTAGTCACTATTGTTTAAGAAGAGTGAGACAACTACGTTGAGAATATCATAGTTGTTTTGCCCTAAAAAGTCAACGACTTCAGAGGTGCTCAGTAATAGATCTTCCGAATCTGTGAGTCCTAATGTTTCTGTAAATTCTGTATTGAAAGTATTGACAAATGAACTTATGGAATCATCTTGCGGTATGAATGTATCAATTGCATCTAGTAAGAATGCTTCTTTGGTTGTTCCTGCTACATCAAATAAAATTTCTATTATTGAATTGATGGCATTATCAAAACTGTTGAAGCTAAATTGATTTTTGTATCGAATGATTGTCCAGTAATAGCTTAGTGAAATTGGAATTTCGAGTGAATTTTCCAGATTTCCAGGATTGAGTAAGAGTTTTAATCCATCGGTTCCTGGAAACGAGATTCCTACATCTTCAAAGATGATTGCTGTGAGTTTGTATTCTCCAAATTCTCTGTAGAATGTTTTGTGAACTACAAAGTCTTTGAAGTAAATATGCTCAAGTATTGTGTCTAATCCTTCTTCAACAAAACTTAAACTAGCAGGAAGATTGTCCAGAGAGACTAAGTCTTTTACACTAGGATAAAATATATTATTATTTTCCGGCATAATATTGTTATTTACGTTCAGTTTTTAACTGATTTTCTTTTTTTCTAAAATTTGAAAAGCGCATGCTTTGGTCATATCAAATTCTTGTGTTAAGAATTGATTGAATTTCTTTTTCTTGTGTATTTTGTTTTGACGTTACAACTGTTTATCAAATAAAATTTGAGCAAGTTTTTCTTTGTCTTCTTCGCGTAAGATTTCACCGCCTGGCAATGTTGTTGGATCAATATCAAAGAGTGATCTCATTATTTTTGCCCAAAAACTGGTGTTGAATACATAGTCATCTTTTATAAAATCACTGTGCATGATAATTGCATATTCAATTCCTATAAAAGCACGCACTTTAGCTCCAAAACCTAATGATCCGCCAGTGGCAAATCCGCCTCCAGCTTCATTGTGCATGGAAAGTGTAATGTCTTTCCATTTGCTTACATAATTGATTGCCATTACCAGAACCATATCTTTAATTCTAGCATCTACTGTAGATAATGATGTTGCATTCGATTTGTAGAAACCTGTTCTGTTTCCAATTTCTACTGCAGTCATATTTAAGAGTGTATAGAATACTTGCGCTGCTGGTGCTCTGTTTGCTAATATTGTTGTCAATGCGGCATCATTGTAAAGCGTAATCGCATAATCTATTCTTTCATCTAGTGATTTTCCATTTTCAAGGAACGTTTCTAATTTTTTAAATAGAATTGCTAATTCAGAAGTATCGGGTGATTCTTCTATGGCGACTCCAATTTGCACCATGATTGCCAATGATTTTACTGCTTTGATATAGTCTTCTCCACGAATCGTATAGTTGAGATCTAGATACGAGTTGACATTTACTGTCCGGATACTTTTTCCTCCAATATATTTCGATTTGACTTCATGCCATCTTTCTCCAACAATGCGTTGTGCTCTTAGCATGGAACGATATTTTCTTTTTACATATCCAAGGTTGAATCGTTTCTTAAATTCTGCGCCATCTAATTGGTTTAAAACATTTTGCAAACTATCTCCAAAGTTGTATGATGGATGCACATAAACTCCTGGTTTAATAGTAGATGGATCCACTCCTCCAATGATGGTATCTATGACACCATTCATATCGAAATTGTATGTTGCTTCATACCCATATTCTAAATAGCGATCTAAATCGCCTGCAAAATTGTAGATAGAAATGATTTTTTTACTTTGATTGATTAGATTGTTAAATGTAAAATCGAAATTACTTGTATCATTATCTGTTACTTGATCTGCGATGTTGTAAATGATTCCTACTTTGATTCCCAATCCTTGATTTAGTAAGAACCCTGGAAGTATTGGAATTCCAATCATACCTTTACTTAGAGACGTAAAAAACTCTCCATGCAATTGTCCTTCACCAAATGCAAATGCTTTTACTTCTAGCGGAATTCGTGTTCCATCGGCGCGCATACATTTCTGGTAATCACTGCCTACATAGTATTTCACATCTATATCAAATCCAAATCCAAATTCGCCATTTATTCCAGCTCCAGCTGATAAAGCAGCTCCCGAAAGTAAGGATGGAAATTTGATTGCATTTAGGTATTTATTATCTACATTGGATGTTTGCCAATCAGGCATGTCATTCGTATTTCCATATTGAAAACCAATAGAAGCTTGTGCGCCCGCACTTCCATAGATACCAGTATATACCTTCAGTTTGGTCATATAATTCCAAATATCTAGATTGAAATTATCTGCTGCTCTATAAAAGGCAAAAGGTGCTGTTATTGGTAATAAAGCGCCAACTCCTGCGTACATCATAGCTCCTAATCCTCTTGATAGTGGATCTCTTCCTGTAATAGGAATTTCAAATTCTACTAATGCGGTTACTTTTTGTTGTAATTGAGCCGAAGCACCAATTGCAGCACCAATTCCAGGTCGTTTTCGTTTTCTGTTATTTCCTCCAGACCAATAGCCAAATCCAGCTTCCGTTCCTACATCTGCTCCAAGACGCAATTCTCCGTAAGCACTAATTTTAATAATATGTGTGTTGGGATTCTCTGTATCTTGTCGCCACATAGAAACATCTCCTACAAAATCGGCTCCAATAAAAGCATAGGTAGCGCCTAACTCAACTTTGAATCGAGCTCCAAGTGATCTGGCTGGAAACATGGCTTCAATAGCATATTCGGATAGTTGTACGACCGGATCATCTACCGGAAGTGCATCCGTGTATACTTGATCGACCATTCGCCATAAACTCTCGGCACATTGTCGTGATGGAACCCACATAAAGTAGTTTCCAGTATCCTGTAATAATACTTCTATTTTTTGACCATCTGGCAAACCATTGTTGATATAATTATATCCGCCACTAGGATCTTTTGCAATTACATAGTCTATAAATTCTTGATAGAGACTAGTTGGTGTGGTTCCTGATGACAACAGTATATCCATATCTAGATATGCGGAATCATGATCTGTTTTGGTAAAGAACTTTTTGCCTGCTTTTGGATAAATACTTCGCTTGTCATTACCGTGACCATCATTTTGTGGATCAGGATTGTTGGCATAAATCAATAGATTTAAACAAAAACGAAAATATGCTGAATCTTCAACTAATGTTCCATGCGTATTGGTAAAAGTAACGACACTGTCTGGATTTCCAGGTAATGGATTTCCATCTGTATCATAGTTTGCAGGATCTGTTGGGTCAAAAGCTTCTCCATCTGAATTGATTGGATAAATTTTCACCTCATCATAGTAGTTTTCTTGTATGATGCTTTTTAACTGTTGATTAGAGAATTCAGTCAACGTTTGTCCTACTGGTTTTGCTGGGATTCTATACAGTTTTGAGTACATATCTGGCATTGGTGCTTTGTACTGTTCTCCAGGTCCTGGAGTTTCCCAATATTCCCATATGTATGCTGCTTCAATATGTCCTTCAATAGATACGTTGCTTGTGTAAGCTTTCGTCAGTTCATCTTTTCCTGCTGCTGTTTGAATATTTTTATTTGCAGATATTACGATGACTTGGTACCATCCTGCTGCAGTAGCTGGATGCTTTCGTAATACATGAACGATATCACCTTTTTTAAGCCTTAGTTTTATTTTATTGCTATCAGGTATCGGTTCACTGTATAATGGCACATAGTCTACACCTGAGTATGTATTTGATATTACGGTGTCTTTGTTAATGTATTCTGCAAGTCCGTAATTGATGATAGTTCCTCCATTAATTTCATCATATCCACCAATTCTATTGAGTGCATTGTCTAATTCTTTGACAGTTTTTCTTCCAACAATTCCATCGGCTTCTGCTGCCAATTCGGCGGTGTTTTCTTGAAAGTAATTTACAAGCCATTCAGTGATTGGGGCAAATTCTCCGACAAATGTTGGTCCGAAATCCGACTGTCCCCATTTTAAACTTAACGCTGCATCTTTTGCTTGCGGGCTTACTCCGTTCATTTCTGGAATTACTGTAAACAGTGCTATATGCAATATACGTACTGCTTCTGTGTTATTGTCTCGTCCCAATTTCAAAGAAGCTCCTTTCCCCATGTTGATGAGGGTTAATGTTCTATTGTTTTTTAACAATACGGAGCTTAATGGCGTTTGATCGTCTGGGTAAAATGCGGCTTCTTGAACCAAAGCATTTTGCGCTGCTGTTTCTGTTATATATATTGCCATTAGAAAGTAGTTTTATAAGTACTTGATGATTTTTTACGATCATCTGTTATTTTCGTGTAAATAAAAATGTCAGTAATGACATGTTTTTCCTCCAATGCTCCTGAATTTTCAATCATTCCTTTTAGCATTAGTCTATATCTTCCTATGATGGTATTTGCAGATTGTTTATCGTGCAAACTACTGTAGCGAACTCCCAAATAAACTCTGAATTTATTGTTGGCTCCGAAGTGTGTATCTTTTAATATTTTTAATGCTTCAAACTGATCTTTTGTAATGGTAATACAATCGAAGTATTCAAAATCTAATTCAAAGTCAACTCCATCATTGATACTGTTGTTTTCCAGATAAAATAATAAGCTTGGTGTCGCTGGATTTGAAGTGTAACTTGTAACATTTCCGTTGATATCAAACATTAAATCTTTGTAGTTAACAGTACCAACATCTTGCTTTTGAAGTGTTACATTTAAGTCTCTTTTGGTCAGTCCGAACAGAAAATCTGCCTGTTGCGGAATGGTAAAGGAAGTTAAGTTTGTAATTTCTCGCTCATTGTTTGTACGCGCCGATTCATAGATATCTTTTTCATTGATGTATGCAAAAAAGGTCAAGTTGTTATCATCTTCAGCAACTCCAACTTTAGGCACATATCGCTGATCGTAGTAATATCCATACGTTCCTGAAGTAATAAAAGCATTTTCAGAAGAATACAAGCGGACAGAAACTCTTCCAGATTCATGCGGAAAGACTTGCTTCATTTCAAAAATTGGAAACATTAAGTCTAAAATATGATTGTCATATCGCAAAAGAGAATTTTCTAAGTTACTATCTATTGGTGGATCTACAGGATTGATTACTTTTCTCGGGATGATTCCTTTGAAAGGATGAGAAGGAATAAAATCAATGAACAATTTTATGTTGTAATATCCACTTATAGGACCGTTATCCGTATTTTCGAAGAGTATTTTTACGGTAGTATTGTCGTATTTGACTTTACCAATATATACAGGATCATCTCCTGCATTGATATAGTCATCATAGTTTAACAACTCCATCGGCTTTAAAAAGTTTTCACCTTCATAATTTGCATCTGACGGAAAGTCATCATACACATCGAGTAAACTTTTCCCATATACCAAAATAGAACGTTCTTTTATATGTCCTTTGGACCTGTTTTTCCATTCCACTCCAGAATCAGTATTGTAAGGAGTTGCCACATTATACGTTGGATAGATTGCCGCCAGACTTCCTACTAAGTTTAGGAATGATAAGTAATACGGAATTCGTCCATTTGGTTGTCCCGGTATGGGACCACTTTGTGAAAATATTGGCCATCTGTGTGGCGTGTAATATAACGGCAAACCAGTATTGGTCGGATTGGAATCAAATCCGCCTAAAATATGGTGACTTAACGCTACTACTGGACTCGTATGTAATGACTCGTAAAAGAAATTGTTATAATAGTTATATGAATATCCAGTTTGATGACGGATATCTATATAAATTTTATTTTTGTTGTTGAATTCTTGAAGCGTCTCTACAATGTCTAATTCGTCTGCAAATGTGCTAGAAGTGGCACTGAAACCAAAAAGAGTTTTGCCAATCATTCTCGAAAAATTGCCATAAAAAGCGGCAGCATCAAAGTAGTTTAATACTTGCTCTCTATAGTATTTTTTTTCCAAGTTGTTATAACTTGAAATGTCTAATACGTGTTCTTCTGAGGTTCTAAGAATACCCATTGTGGCTTCAAAACCTATGCGATCGCCAATTATTTCAAATCCTGAGAGATTTGTGTTACTAAATTCTCCTAGAATAGCACCTGCTTCTACGATTGACAATTGAAATGTTATGTCGTTCGGTTCTTTAAAGAAGATTTCTTCTAAGAATACATCATCAGTAACATAATCATCTGAGGCAGGATCAGCGGAAGCTGAATATGAATATCCCAAATGCCGCGGAATTGCGGGATCATTGTCTGGATTTTGCGTATCTGTATTGAGACGCGCTTTGTTTTCGATAACAGCCGTTTTTATGTCAGGTGCTCCTGCAATAGGAGACGAAGCCAATATTTCGGGGAAGTCTGTGCCTGTATCAGGATTAGGGATAATGATAGAATCTTTCTTTATTCCTCTATAAATAAAGTAAGCTATACCATCATATTCCCAATCTACTGGGTTTACAGGTTTTAATGCAATATTGATCAAATTTGGATTTCCACTCGCCTCTTGTATGAGTACTAAAGACTTGCACGTGGCAATGGCAAAATTTTGACTTCCTGACGAAAATTTATGTGTGCTTTGCAGCCTGTATTTATTATCGTCTATTGCACCAAACTCCCTTTGATTTGATTGATCCTGATTTTCCCATGACTGTTTATCAGTAAAGAAAAAGAAGTTTTCCATGTTCGTTTATTTTTTTCAATTAAAGTATTGCATGAATGGACAGTTCATACCATTCACCGTGATCATTGGTGGTTGTATAGTTTTCTTGGGAGAAATAATTAGCTGTTAAAAAAAGCTAATTACAGATTAGAAAGGAGAGAATTTTAAATAACTAGATTGTTGTTATTCAACTCAAAGTTAGCAAAAAAACTTACTAAAAATTTACTTCAATTTTAAAAAATCTGTTATTTTCATGTTAATTTATTACCACTTTCGTGAGGAAATGAAAGTTTTTGTTAAAAAAATCAGTTTTTTAAACCAATAAAAGAAATTGTACTCCTTTTATCCATTCATATTTTCAACAAATAACCAAATAATTATTTAAAATTCTGATTTTTTAACTAGAAGCATCCTGTAGTTGCAGTATTTCATCAATATTTCACTAATACTTACAGTTTTATATTTAATTTCTTATCTTTAAGATTATTAATTTAAATCTTAAATCATGAAAAAAAAGAATCTCAAATCATTAAAGCTTAACAAAAAGTCTATTTCCAATTTTAATGAGGAAAAATTAAAAGGAGGACAGTCTATATCACAATGTAATTCACAATGTGGATACTCATGTGATGATAATTTATGTGGTAATTCTATTGAGCCATGGTGTATTAAAGGCGACCAATAAGAGTTCTTTACGTACCTACTATTAAAATTGCGAACTTCGGTTCGCTTTTTTTATGAATCTATTTTATATGGCAATCTGATAGGTTTTTAATGAATATCGTTTATGCTTACACTTTTCAATTGTTTTTACTATTTTTATGACAATGAAAAAGTCATTTTTTAAAATATTAGCGAAATTGAATAAACTGCTGCTGCCTTCTTTTTCCAAACGGCAATTGGATTTGAGTAAAGCTTCTAAATTTCAACTTGCCATTATAGGTTGGCGTTATTATGTCACAACCAATACTTTAGATTGAATAAAACCTGTATTACATGTGTATGACTTTATGTAAGTTGTAATTCATTATAAAAAAAGATTATATTTTTTAGAGTTTATTGTTTGTATTTATTGTAAAAACAAATATATTTGCACCCGCAATAAGCAATCGGCCTCGTAGCATAACTGAATAGTGCACTTGATTACGGCTCAAGAGGTTGCAGGTTTGAATCCTGCCGAGGTCACAACAAGCAAGAAACCACGTCAATTTGACGTGGTTCTTTGTTTTTAGTGCAAAGCCAAATAACGTTTGAGGTTTGTGATGAAAATAAAGAACTAGAGCGATAGCTCGTGGTTTCTTATTT
Organism: Kordia sp. SMS9; assembly: GCF_003352465.1. Lineage (NCBI taxonomy): Bacteria > Pseudomonadati > Bacteroidota > Flavobacteriia > Flavobacteriales > Flavobacteriaceae > Kordia > Kordia sp. SMS9. The sequence goes on from NZ_CP031153.1 coordinate 5,188,373, forward strand.
GCAGCAGTGAGTTGCAAAGGATCACAAAGTAATCCTGCCGAGGTCACGAATAAATGGAAAGCAAGCTGAAATAAATAGCTTGCTTTTTTATTTTAGCTTGTTTTTTATTTTCAAAGCGGAGCTTTAAGGAAATAAAATCCTGCCGAGGTCACAACAAGCAAGAAACCACGTCAATTTGACGTGGTTCTTTGTTTTTAGTGCAAAGCCAAACAACGTTTGAGGTTTGTGATGAAAATGAAGAATTAGAGCGATAGCTCGTGGTTTCTTATTTGCAACAGTGAGTTGCAAAGGATCACAAAGTAATCCTGCCGAGGTCACAACAAGCAAAAAGCTCAACAAAATTTGTTGAGCCTTCTTTGTTTTTAGCTATTGCTTTATTACAATCTATATTTCATATTTTGATGTGTCTGAAATATCTTTATGTGTTAATTGATTAATTTACAATCAATTTTAGATTGGTAATTTTTCCATCTGACAGAGTTGCTTTAACAAGATAAATCCCTGTGTTTAAATGACCAACATCATACGTGATTTCTGTTTTTAAGTTTTTATTGAAATAAGTGCCAAGTTTTTTTCCTGATAAATCCCATATTTCAAATTGCTCAATTTTAGAACTAGTGATCGATGCAATAGTTACAAATCCATTCGCTGGGTTTGGGAATGCACGTACTAATTTTATATTACCATCGCTTTCAGTAGTATAATCAGCAATACTCAATGTAGAAGCATCAACATTTGTAATGTAAAGTTCAATTCCACTTCTATTATTTCTACCACTAAAATATAAATTATTTGCTGTCGACCCCAATTCAAGAATGGCATTGGTTCCTTCAAAACTTGAACTATTTAAAATATTTACGTTTATGTGTACTGCATCGGTTATATTATCATTAATCGCCCATATCTTTTTTGGATAACTTTCAGCTAAATATAATAAGTTATTGTTGTGGCACGTCATGTTTCGTATGTATGAGAAATCGGGGGTGTCTGATCCTGCTATTTGTATGGTGGTCACTCCGTCTGTTCTCCATAATTCTTCATCAAATCCAAAATTATCTTGTATTCCAAAATAAACAGCACCTCCACAGGTGATAATATTGTCAATATCTACATTAGTTATTGTCGGATGTGTAGCTCCATCATATAATAATGCTGTGCCAGCAACGGTTCCATCCGTTTTGTAAAATGATTTTCTCCCTGTAATAGGGTTTTTGGCAACAAAATACATGTCATTGTTTAATGTGGTTGTAAATTGTATGCTACTGTCTGAACCATCTCCAAATGATTGTAGATGACTTGTGCCTGCTGCAGTTCCATCAGAAACCCATAAATCATGAGGACCATAGGTAGTTCCTGATGTTTCGGCAACAATAATTAATTTATTATTGACAGCCGTGAGCACTCTCATATCATTTAAGTTTATTATTTTGAGCGTTCCAGCTTCGGTTCCATCTGTTGTCCATAAAGCCGTCCCTGTGTTGTCTGAAGCAATGAAGTAAATGGTATTGTTGAGCACTACAAAACTGCGCGGATAGCTGTGATTGCTTGCGCCGCCTGTATGAATATCTTTGATCATAAATGTACCTGCATCAGTTCCGTCACTTCTCCATAATTCGAAGCCGTTTACACCATCATTAGCATAAAAATATAAGATGTCGTTTATGACCGTAAATGGTTGCTTGTCATTAAAGTTGCGCATGCTACTTTGACTTCCAGGATTGATGTCTTTAACCATGACCGTTCCACTTTCAGTTCCGTCACTTTTCCACAATTCGTAACCGTTTACACCATTAATTGCGCTAAAAAATAAAGTGCCATTGATTTCTTTCATTTCAGAAAGATCATCTATACAGTTGCCTCCAGGATTGATATCTTTAACGAGCTGCGTACCACTTACAGTTCCATCACTTTTAAATAATTGATTCCCAGATTCAACGCCGCGCGCTCTAAAAAACAGATTTCCATTTATATCCGTAAATTTGGAAGGAAAACTACTGTCAGAATAGTTCATATCTGCAAAAAATGAGGTGCCTCCAATAGTTCCATCTGTACTCCACAATTCATTTCCGTATACGTCATTTTCCCCTGTAAGGATCGTCATATTATTAATGCTTATAAAATTTTCTTCTATGCCAGAAGAGTTGGTGTCTCTAACCGTAGATAGTTGAAATGTCCCCGCAGAGGAGCCATCACTTCCCCATAGCGTTCTAACAGAAGTGTTTGTACTTGTTGTGAAGAATAGAAGTTTATTATTGACTTCATCTACATGAAATTTTTCTATCCATACAGATAAGTTTCCAGGGTTGATGTCTTTCAATAGTGTCGTACCCACTTCGGTACCATCTGTTTTCCATATTTCAATTCCGTGCGTATTATCATTTGCCAAAAAATAGACTTCATTGTTATACGTTATATACCTACTACTCCCAGAAATGCTACTCGCACTTACACCATTTATATTACTGATCATTGAGGTTCCAGCTTCCGTTCCATCACTTTTCCAAAGTTCTAAACCATTGATTCCGTCATTAGCTTCAAAGATTAGTAGATTATTGAGTACGCTCCCTTTGAGTCTAAAGGCACTGGAACCTACACTAGCTCTGATATTTTTCACCATGACAGTTCCAGTTTCGGTTCCGTCACTTTTCCATAGTTCTAAACCATTGATACCATCGGTTGCGTAAAAATAGAAGTTGTTATTTAGGATTAAAAATTGATTTCCAGCATCTATTGATGAATTATTAGTATTGATATCTTTCACCATGACAGTTCCAGCTTCTGTGCCGTCACTTTTCCACAGTTCAAAACCATCTATACCGTTGGTAGCTCTAAAATAAAGTGCATTGTTAAAAATGAACAACTCACTAGGTATGCTACTTCCATTGGGACTTTGATTGATATCTTTGACCATGACGGTTCCAGCTTCTGTTCCATCACTCTTCCATAATTCTGTTCCATCAATATTATTGGTGGCAGTAAAATACAATGATCCGTTGAATGCTATTAGATCCGTTGGACCGTTATATTCACTATTGTCGTTGGGTCTTATGTCTTTCACCATGACAGTTCCGGCTTCTGTGCCATCACTTTTCCACAGTTCATTGCCGTTTACACCATCATACGCCGTAAAATAGAGAATGTCGTTTATAAGAACTAAAGAACTAGGATCTGATGAATTATCACCTGGTCTGATATCTTTCACCATGGAGATGCCAGATGGAGTTCCATCACAGTACCATAATTCTCGCCCAAAATCTTCAAAGAAACCATCGGTTGCCGTGAAGTAAAATCCTGATTGAAAAGGGGTAAGCTGTTGCGGGTGACTATCTTGATAAAAATTTAATTCTACCAAGGTTGCATCGGTAGTTTGGGCGATAGAAAGGTTGAAAATAAATAGTATAAAATACTTTAATAGGTAACTTTTTTTCATAATGGTTTTAATTTTTGATAAATATAATATTTTCTTACAATAATCGAATGTATACTATACGTATAGCATCAACTTAAAAAGTTACAAAACTGTTATTTTTACTTTTAAGACTACAAGATGGAATCAAAATTAGGCTGCAAAAAATAACCTGAAGAGAAGTAATACCAATTTACATTTAAAATGGTATTTTGGATACGAAGTTGCTTTGGCTGTATAGGGTGCTGTGAATGGTTTGCATAGCCTTAGCTACAAAGTATTCACAAAGAACTAAACTGCTAAATGAACGAGTTTATAAACATCATTTTATGTGTAAATTGGTATAATATAATAGGAATAAAAGCCCTAATTCCTTGAATTGACGTATATATATATATGGAATTCAGCCTAATTTTTAATGGTTGATCGAATTTACTTTTGATGTTGAAAAATATTCAAAAAGCTTGATCGTGATTTTTTCATTCCCGAAAAAGTTAAAAAAGCATGAAATGTTAAGGCAAAAAATAAACTTTAAATGTTTGAGTGAAACCGTACTGTGAAGAAATGTATTAAGCAATAAAGATGTTAGAAGGCGCTTTTGCCCATTCAGGAATTCTATTGAATCTTCGAATTTCTCTTTCATAGCGTAGTATTTTTTCAACCAAATTTGCATTGGTCGTAAGATAAATGTTCATTTTTTTTAAAATTGTAGTCACTTCTGTAATGTTTCCTTTGTACCATTCGGATAGCACCACCATTAACAAGCGTGAATGATTGTCTAAATATTTTTGCCTTCCCATTTCTATTCCTCTGATATTGTCAAACGCTTCAAATTTTTGTTGAAGTTGTAGCGACAGTATTCTGGAAGCTTTCGGAGAAGAATATACCAAATTACTCAGCGCTTCGTCTTGCAATCTTGGGGCGTACAAATGTGCTGAAATGAGCTTCCCGTTTTTCCAATCGTCATGCAATGGTGTGCCTGGATAGATGCGAATGCCTACATTGTAATAAAAGAGAATTCCTTTTTATTAAAGATTTTTAACAATAAATTACACACTAATTGCTTGAATTAAAACTTTCCTAAAAAATAGCTATGATTCCTTGGGAAACTTCGCCTTAATCGAATCCAAACACAAATTGTGAATGCTTCCTTCGTGCGTATGCTTTTTAGAACTTTCCGCAGAATAAGTTCCATCTTCTACTTGCTTTCCAATAGTTTGATACGCTTCTCTAAACGAAACACCATCCACAACGAGATTGTTGATGCTATCCACGGTTGAAAGATATTTGTATTTTTCATCTGTGAAATCAATCTTTTTGAGTTGTACCTGTTGAATGGAATGATTGAAAATTTCCAGCACAGCTTTCATGTCTGAAAACGCTAAAATTATATGTTCTTTTAACAATTGGAAATCTCTATGATAACCACTTGGCAAATTATTAGTGATGAGCACCATTTCCGTATACAACGCTTGAATCTTATTGCATTTCCCACGAATCAACTCAAAAACATCTGGATTTTTTTTATGTGGCATAATGCTGCTTCCCGTCGTTAGTGCATCTGGAAAAGTAATGAAATCAAAGTTTTGACTCATGTACAAACAAATATCCATGGCAAATCGCGCTAAGGTGTTTGCCAAACTTCCCAATGCCATCGCCACGGTTCGTTCGCTTTTTCCTCTGCTCATTTGTGCGGCAACCACATTGTATTTTAACGTTGAAAAACCTAATTCAGCAGTTGTAAAAGTTCGATCAATCGGAAACGAACTTCCATACCCTGCCGCCGATCCCAACGGATTTTGATCTACGGTTTTTAAGGCTGCTTGCAATACATACACATCGTCAATTAACAATTCTGCATACGCCGAAAACCACAATCCGAACGAAGAAGGCATCGCGACTTGTAAGTGTGTGTACCCAGGCAATAAAGCGTCTTTGTGTGTTGCTGCCAATTGCAAAAGTGTGTCAAAAAAAGTCTCCGTTTGCTCTATAATGCTGTGTAAATGATCTTTGTAAAACAGTTGCAACGCCACCAAAACCTGATCGTTTCGCGAACGTGCTGTGTGAATCTTTTTTCCCACTTCGCCATAGGCTTTTGTGAGCTCATATTCAATTTTTGAATGCACGTCTTCAAACTGTGCTTCTATTGCAAAAGTACCATCATCTAATTGTTGTTGTAATGTTTCCAATCCTGTGGTGAGTTGTTGCAATTCTTCCACAGAAATGATCTGAATTTTTTCCAGCATTTTCGCATGCGCCAACGAAGCTTGCACATCATACTTCGCAATGTGTATGTCAATTTCACGATCGTTTCCTACCGTAAATGCTTCTATTTTTTTATCAATCGTACTTCCTTTATCCCAAAGTTTCATATATCTTCTCTTTTGTATTCCTGCGAAGGCAGGAATCTGTTTTTAGTCGTTAGTATGAAGTATGAAGATTTTCATGGAAACTTCTCAATACTCATTTCTCAAAACTATCGTTACACAATTCTACTTAATAATTCTATATAAATTTTCACGCCTTCCTCAATTTCATACAAATAAATAAATTCATCTGCAGTGTGTGAACGCGTACTGTTTCCTGGACCTAATTTTAAGGACGGACACGACAATGCTGCTTGATCGGATAACGTTGGCGAACCATAGGTTTCTCTCCCCAAAGCGATTCCTGCTTGCACCAACGGATGCTCTTTTGGAATGGAAGACGAGTTTAAACGCAGACTTCTTGGAATAATTTCCGAACACGGTGATGCTGCTTGAAGAATATCCGCAATTTCTTCGTTAGAATATGCATCATTTACCCGAACATCTACGACTAATTTTACGTTTGCAGGTACCGCATTGTGCTGTTTTCCTGCGTTGATTTGTGTCACAGTCATTTTTACATCGCCCAACACCGCAGATTTTTTTTCAAAAGTATATTCTTGAAACCACTTTAAAACATCAATGGTGTTGTAAATGGCATTGTCATCATTTGGATGTGCTGCGTGACTCGGCGTTCCTTTGACAGTAGCGTCAAAAACGACCAATCCTTTTTCTGCGATTGCCAATTGCATCAAGGTTGGTTCGCCCACAATTGCTACGTCAATTTTTGGAATGATGGACAACATACTGTTCAAACCATTTTCGCCGCTGCTTTCCTCTTCTGCGGAAGCGACCATCACTAAATTATACGCCAAATTCGGTTGCTTGTAATAGTAGGTAAACGTTGCTATGAGCGAGACCAAACAGCCGCCTGCATCATTGCTGCCCAAACCGTATAATTTTCCATTTTCCACAATGGCTTCAAACGGATTTTTGGTGTAACCGTTATTCGGTTTTACCGTGTCGTGATGCGAATTGAGCAACAATGTCGGTTTGCTTTCATCAAAATGTAAATTGGCCGCCCAAATATTATTATTGGATCTTTTAAAAGGAATTTCATGTTCTTGAAACCAATTTTCGATATGTGCAGCTGTGCCTTCTTCTTCCGAAGAAAACGATGGCGTTTCAATGAGTTTTTTTAATAAGTTGATTGCCTTATTTGTGAGTTCCGTATGATTCATTTTTGAATGATTGTATGTGTTATATTTTTGTTTAAAAGCATTGCTGATGTTCCAATATGGACTTTTTTCACATGATGATCAATCGCATGAAAACAGTTGGTGAGTTTTGGCAACATGCCATCAGCAATGATGTTTTCTTTGAGTAATTGTTGATAGTTTTTAGTATCAATCGTTTCAATAACAGAATCGTCTTGATTAATATCTTTTAAAACGCCGTTTTTTTCGAAGCAATAGTACAATTCTGTCATATACGTTTCCGCAAAAGCAATCGCCAATTCAGAAGCGACCGTGTCTGCATTGGTGTTGAGTAATTGTCCATTCGCGTCATGCGTAATAGCACAAAAAACAGGCGTAATTCCATGATTTAACAACAATTGCAAGTGTGTGGTGTTTACTTTTTTGATATCGCCCACATAACCGTAGTTGATATCCTTTACAGGTCGTTTTTCAGCTACAATACTATTGCCGTCTGCTCCAGAAAATCCCATTGCATTGGTGCTTTTTGCTTGTAGTTTTGCGACGATCGTTGTATTAATTTTTCCTGAATATACCATTGTGATAATGTCTAAAGTTTCTGCATTTGTAATACGTCTTCCATCGTTCATTTGAACTTCAATATTCATCTGTTTTGCCAATGCTGTCGCTAATTTTCCACCGCCGTGTACTAAAATTTTCGGGGAAGCTATCTGCGAAAAATCGTTCAAAAACGCATCTAACGCACCTTCGTCATTCAACACGTGACCGCCAATTTTTACAATTTTTAGAGTTTCCATACTTACAAATTTTCTAAGATTTTTTTCAATACAATTTGTGCCGAATATACTCTGTTTCCCGATTGTTGAATGACGATGGAGTTTTTACTGTCCAACACCGCATCTTCCACAACAACGTTTCTTCGCACAGGCAAACAATGCATAAATTTTGCCTTTCTTAGTTTGTCTTTTGTCAGCATCCAATTGGCATCTTGATGCAACACTTTTCCATACGATTCGTAACTGCTCCAATTTTTTGCATACACAAAATCTGCATGTTGCAACGCTTCTTTTTGATCGTACTGAATAGGAACATTTTTCGTGATTTCTGAATTCAGTTCATAGCCCTTTGGATGTGTAATGCTAAAATCTACGGCAACTTGCTGCATCATTTTTACAAACGAATTTGCCACTGCTTGCGGCAACGCTTTTGGATGTGGCGCCCACGACAACACCACTTTCGGCTTTTGCTTCGTTTTCAATTCGGCAATCGTCATCGCATCTGTGAGTGCTTGCAGCGGATGCATCGTCGCACTTTCCATGTTGACAATGGGGACTGTAGCATATTTGACAAAACTATTCAAAATCCACTCAGAAGCATCTTTTTTCTTGTCTTGCAAACTCGGAAATGCTCTCACCGCAATGATATCTGCATATTGCGAAATGACTTGTGCCGCTTCTTTGATATGTTCTGGAGCTTCTAAATTCATCACTGTTCCTTCTTCAAATTCCAAATTCCATGCGTTGTTTACGTTTAAAATCATGGTGTTCATACCTAAGTTTTTCGCAGCTTTTTCAGTACTTAAACGCGTTCGCAAACTAGCATTAAAAAAGAGTAATACTATGGTTTTGTGCTTCCCTAAAGTTTCGTATGCAAACGGATTTGCCTTCAACTCCAACGCTTCTGTGATCGTTTGGGGAATGCTTTCTAAATCGTATATGTTTGTGAACTGCTTCATGTGTATTTCCCACGAAAGTGGCATCATTTTAATTAAACTTTTTTGCTTCCAACACCTTGTGCAACGCGTTGAATAATTGTGCAATATGTTTTTTGGTAATGGTCAACGGCGGCAATATGCGCAACACATTCGGATTGGCGGCGCTTCCTGTGAAAATATGGTGTTTGTAAATCAACTCTTTGCGCAAATCTGCTATCGGAAAATCAAATTCCAATCCCAACATTAAACCTCTTCCCTTGGTTTTTTTGAGTTGTGGCAATTTTTTCGCTTCCGCGAGAAAGTACTCGGAAATGATTGCCACATGTTGCATTAATTGTTGTGCTTCTATCACTTTTAATACTGCGAGCGATGCGCTACACGCCAAGTGATTTCCACCAAAAGTGGTTCCCAACAAACCGTAGGAAGCTTTGATTTTTGGGTGAATTAAAATTCCGCCCACAGGAAAACCATTGCCCATGCCTTTTGCCATCGAAATAATATCGGGCGTAATAAGATGTTTTTGAAACGAAAAGAAATCGCCCGTTCTACCAAAACCTGCCTGCACTTCGTCCGCAATGAGAATTGTGTTGTATTTTTTACAGAGAATGTCCAATCCTTGATAAAATGCTGTTGTGCTTTCGTCCAAACCGCCAACACCTTGAATGCATTCTACAATGACGGCACAGGTTGTATTTTTTTTCAACACCGTTTCTACTGCTTCTAAATCGCCCAAATCCACAAAATGCACGTTCTGTTGCGCATTGATTGGTGCTACAATTTTAGCATTATCCGTTGCCGCCACTGCTGCTGAGGTTCTTCCATGAAACGCATTTTTAAACGCAAGAATGTCTGTTTTATGCGTATGAAAAGAAGCCAATTTGAGTGCATTTTCGTTTGCTTCTGCTCCAGAATTGCACATAAATAATTGATAGCCTTTGCAGTTTGACATGCGTGTTAAGGTGTCTGCTAATTTTTTTTGCAACGGATTTTCAATCGAATTGCTGTAAAAGCCTATTTTTTGTACTTGATTCGTAAGTGCTTCCACATATTTCGGATGCGAATGTCCGATCGAAATCACGGCATGACCGCCATATAAATCGAGATATTTGGTGTTTTTTTCATCATACACAAATACATCTTCTGCCGAAACAGGCGTGATGTCAAAAACTGGATATACATTGAATACACTCATGATTGTCAGCGTTTTAAAAATACGTAGCTTTGAGTTGCAATCCTTCGGTTTCTGGAAAGTCGAACATCAAATTCATGTTCTGCACGGCTTGCCCTGAAGCACCTTTTAAAAGATTGTCAATACTACTTGTGATTAGTAATTTATTTTCGTGTTTGTGAAGATGCAATAGACATTTATTGGTGTTCACCACTTGCTTTAAATGCACTTGATTGGAGCTCACAAACGTAAACGCGGCATCTTTGTAAAAGTCTGTATACAATTTTTCGGCGGCTTCCAAACTGTCTTCAAATTTGGTGTATGCGGTGGCGAAAATACCTCTGCTAAAGTTTCCTCTATTTGGCATAAAGTTGATCTCGGAAGTAAAATCGTTTTGCAATTGTTGCATTGTTTGATGAATTTCGCCCAAATGCTGATGCGTGAACGGTTTGTAATAGGAAAAATTATTATCTCTCCACGTAAAATGCGTTGTTTTGGATAAGGAAGTTCCTGCACCTGTCGCGCCTGTTACGGCATTGATATGCACATCATGTTGCAACAATTTGTGATGTACCAATGGCAACAACGCTAACTGAATTGCCGTTGCAAAACATCCTGGATTCGCGATGTATTGTGCTTTTTTGATCGCTTCTTTTTGCAATTCTGGCAATCCGTATACAAACGATAATTTTTCAAATTGTTGATCGTTTTTCAGTCTAAAATCATTGCTTAAATCTATAATTTTCGTGTTTTTTGAAAAGGTATGTTGTGTTAGAAATGCTTTCGAATTTCCATGTCCCAAGCATAAAAAAACCACATCCACGTCAAGATTGATCGTATTTGTAAACGACTTATTTGTAGCACCTATCAAATCTTGATGAACATCGCTAATTTTATTGCCTGCATTGGAAGTACTGTACACAAAATTGATGTTTACCTTCGCGTGATGCAGCAACAATCTAATGAGTTCTCCTGCGGTATAACCCGCGCCACCTATAATTCCGACTTCGATCATTTTGTTGCGTTTACTTGTTGATATATTTTGTTTTGATTCCCCAAGATTTTGATGAATCCTTTCGCTTCGTCAGCGGTCCAACCTGAGTTCATTTCGCCATAGCTTCCAAATTTTGCTTGCATCAAATCGTGTTCCGACTGAATTCCGTCTAGTGTAAAATGATAGGGTTTTAGCGTGATGAAAACGTCTCCTGAAACGTTTGCCTGACTGCTTTGTAAAAAACTTTCCATATCACGCATGACAGGATCTAAGTATTGTCCTTCATGCAAATGCATTCCGTAGAAATTGGACAAGTATTCTTTGTGTTGCAATTGCCATTTCGTCAGCGTATGCTTCTCTAATAAATGATGCGCTTTGATGCAAATGATCGCGGCAGCAGCTTCAAATCCGACTCTTCCTTTGATGCCGACAATTGTATCTCCGACATGAATATCTCTTCCTATAGCAAACGCAGAAGCTAAGTTATTTAGCTCTTCAATATTTTTTGCTGGCAAATTTTCTTGTCCGTTCACGGCGACCAATTCCCCTTTTGAAAAGGTAAGTTTCACTTTTTCTGCTTCTTGTTTTTTTATTTGTGATGGATAGGCTTCTTCAGGCAAAGCTTTGTGAGAAGTTAAGGTTTCTTCGCCACCAACACTTGTTCCCCAAAGTCCTTTGTTGATGGAGTATTTTGCTTTTTCCCAAGATGCATCTACGCCATTGGCTTTTAGATAGTTGATTTCTTCATCACGTGATAATTGCTGATCCCTGATGGGTGTGATGATTTCAATTTCTGGCGCCAATGTTTGAAAAATCATGTCAAATCGCACTTGATCGTTTCCTGCGCCTGTACTTCCGTGAGCAATGTATTTGGCATCAATACTTTTGGAGTATTCAATGATTTCAATGGCTTGCACAATACGTTCTGCACTTACAGAAAGTGGATAGGTATTGTTTTTTAGTACATTTCCAAAGATGAGATATTTTACTACTTTTTCATAAAAAGTGGTCACAGCATCAATGTTTTTATAAGTGGAAACGCCCATTTGGTATGCGTTTTCTTCTATGGTTTGTATTTCTTTTGGTGTAAATCCGCCCGTATTGACACTGACTGCGTGGACTTCAAACTGCAAATCTTGACTTAAATGTACCGCGCAATACGACGTATCTAATCCGCCACTATAGGCAAGTACTAATTTTTTAGGATTCTTCATTTTTTATCTTTTTTTAAGAACAGGGTTTGTTTGATGCTTTTTAATCTTTGAAACACCTTTGCTTTTACTTTTGTTTTTTGTTTAGATTCGCTTGAGTTTGGATCGTACAACATGCCTGTACACAAGCACATTTTTTGTTGTGTCCGTTTTAATACATCAAAGTTTTTACAGGTTTGACAGCCATTCCAAAAGGATTGATCTTCCGTCAATTCTGAAAAGGTTACAGGTTTATAGCCTAACTCACTGTTGAGTTTCATCACGGCGAGTCCTGTGGTAATACTAAACACTTTTGCCTTGGGAAATTTGGTTCTGGAATGTTCAAATATTTTCTTTTTGATGCGTTTGGCAATGCCTTTTCCTCTGTAATCGGGATGAACAATGAGTCCTGAATTTGCCACGAATTTTCCGTGACTCCACGCTTCTATGTAACAGAAGCCTACAAATTTTTCGCCATCCAACGCAATGACGGCATTTCCCTGCTCCATTTTAGAGATGACATACGCTGGATTTCGCTTCGCGATTCCTGTTCCTCTAACTTGAGCTGCTAGTAAAATAGTTTCACAAATAGTTTCAGCATATATACTATGCGAACTGTTAGCTATGACAATTTCCATTGTGCTTATGTATAAATGATTAAAAAAGTTATGTTTTGATGTATTTTGAAAAGAAGAACCGGACGCACCTAAGTTCCCAACAAGTAGCTACCCTTACGGGCGGCGTGTTAAAAAGCGGCGTACGGGAATAGTGTTATTGATGTCAATAACGGTACTTTGATAAAATGATATGGATAAATAATGATTCAAGAAATACAAATAAAATAGTGATACAGATAGTGAGTTGCTAACTAAAGGAATTAACAGCGGCAGCGGCGCAAGCGCAGCATGGGTGATTTTGTCTGTATTTTATTTTGTGTAATCATTAGTATAAAACTACAAATTATTGTGATACGCGCTACATTAAAAATAATTTCACTTGAAGTTTTATAGATATGCTTATAAATTAAGGTTTAAAATGTGATATTCTTAAAAAACAACTGCTTTTTTAGTAATTATTCTACTTTCGGATGATGTATTGATGGTTGCTACTTTTTCCAAGTACCGCCGTAGCGATAGTTTTTAGTGTCTTTTTTTACTTGTAACAAGCAATCTTCACAGACAAAAACCCATGCTTTGGGCAGTTTGTATTGGATTCTATACATGGTTGAAAAGTCTTTTTTGCAGACATCGCAGTATTTGATTCGCACTTTTTCGGTTTTTGGATATTGCAAAAATAACCAATAAATATTAGGTTTGATAGCAATTTTTGTTGTTACTCAACTTTAAATTTTAAAGGTTTTATTTCACCAAAACACGCTGGATTCGGCTTACTGCTTGGATCATTGAAGAAAGCATTCGCGACTTCCATTCCGCACGGATTGCTCCAATTGGTTGTTACGGTGTGTTTCCAACCTTTGAAAGTAACATGATAGCTGTTCGGAAATTTTTTCTGCAGTTGTGAAGCCCATTTTACAGGCGTTTCACTGTCGTATTCGCCACTTAATACTAATACAGGCACATCACTTTGTACGGCTTTATTTTCAATAGCCTTTGCTGATTGTACACTCCAAATGTCACAGATATTCGATTCAAATACCATCGGCGATAATCCTTTGACTTCTGGATAGTTGGTTTTCTCGGAAGCAATGACTGTTTTTGTAGCAAACGGATATTCTTCCGCGCACCAAACCGATAAACGCATGCCAATCCCTGAACCTGTGAATTGTGTTGGCTTTTGAAATAAACTCGCTAATTGTGCTTTTACTGAACTTAGATCATTGTTTAGTATTTTTTGAATTTCATGAGGTACGTTTGCAACCGAATTTGAGTTAGAAATTGTAAAAACCGTGATTAAATCTTTGCCTTGCAGATAAAAAGTTGCAGGTTTTCCCGTATTCGGATTTACGACCTCAACTGCTAACGGATTTTCGGTTTTGTCTTGTAAATACTGAAAGAATCTGTTTTTTAAGTTTGGATAATTCGCTGCACATTTTTCATCAGTTTCACAATCAGATAGTAGTTTTTCGACAACTTCCATCAAATTGGCAACACTTTCTTCATCATAGTTCACGGCAAGTGGCAATGGCGAATCCATCACAACGCTCCTGATGTGTGTTGAATAATCGCGAAGCAAGACTTGTGCAATTTTCGTGCTGTACGAAATGGTTAAAAGATTGTATGATTCTATATTCAAAACCTTTCGCAAGTCTTCTATGTCAGCCGCAGTAGCATTGGTATTGTAATGATTGAGCTGAATTCCTTTTGCAGTCAATCGTTCTCTACAACGCGTTGCCGCATTTTCAAATAGACTATCGCGTTCTGTTTCCTTGAAATCGGGAAGATTTGACACATACACTGCTTCTGACCATTCGGGACAGTCTAAATGTGGCTGCGCATGTTGTGTGCCGCGCTGTTCAAATAAAATGAAATCTCTATCGTCTAAATACTGATAATAGTTCATGTATTGCGCCGAACGCATGGTAGAACTTCCAGGACCGCCAACCGTGTAAATGATGGGATCTTTTTTTGGATTTTTACTTCTGCTTTTAAAGATATAGACAGGCAGTTTAATTGTATTTCCAGCAGGATTTTCACGATTTTCCAATACTTCTACATAGCCAAACGTATAGTTTTGTCCTTCAGGAATTGTATGCGTTGTCGTTGCCGATTCTGTAAATGTTGGCGTGAAAACAACGTTCGTTTCCTTCTTCCCGCAAGAAAATAATGACAATAGTAATAAAAAGAGTAAATAATTTTTCAACATCTTAATTGGTTTGTTTTGTGGCTGTCCAAACAGCTAAAAATGCTCTTCCAATGGCATGTGTGCTTCCGTACAGTTTTCCATTTTTATAGTAAAAAGACGTGTTGTATTCGCCAGAATTGTCTCCTGAAACTAGCGCGCCATAAATGATTCCTGTTTGCGTATTGATGCGTCCTTCGCGAATGCGTACACCATCACGATAAAAAGATCCTTTTAATTCGTTGTTGTTGACTTTTGTGATGATCATCTTGGCAAAATTTGCATCTGTTGTGTTTTCTGGACTCATGTCTAGTTGCCACTCGCCTATTAAAACATTCGTGTCTATTTTTTCAGATTGTGCTTGCAATTGTACGGAAATCGTTAGTATGATACAACATACGAATACTTGTATTGTTTTCATGTGTGTGATTTTTTAAAGTTGGTACAAACCTAGTTGTTTATAGGCTTCAAATCGTTTCAACTTGCGAATTGAAACCCTTTTTGTGAAAATTTGAAGCGTCAATTGTGGAATTGAAACCTTATTTCTGAAATTTTAATTCGCTTGGAGAAATGCCTAGTTGTTTTTTGATGGCGCGATTGAACGAGGATTTGGAATTGAAACCAGCTTCCATTGCCAAACTTAGTAAGGTATATTTTGAATTGTCTTCGTTTGCGAGTAACGATTGTACTTCTTTGACTCTGTATTCGTTGACATAATCATTGAAACGTTTGTTACATACTTCGCTCAGACTTTTTGAAATTAAGTACGGTTTTATGTTTAATTGTTTCCCCAGACTTTGCACGGAAAGTTCTTGATCTTTATAGAGTTTGTCTTCTTGCATTGCCGCTTCAAGCCGTTTGGAAATTTCTTTGAGTTTTTCAGAAGTTTCTATCGGAATTACTTTTTTGAGCGTTAATTCTGGATCGTTTCTTCTGGAGAAACCTTCCATTCCAATCCAATAGGTTAAAATGGCAATTCCTACAAAAAACGGATAGTAATAAAAACGCGTAAAGTAGAAATATGAACCTTCGTTGGAAGATGAAAACACGATTAAATCTACCAGTAATACACTTAAAACCAACGTAAAGTATATTAGAAACGAACGGATGATTCGTTTGATCCACGTGAGTTTGGTTTCTTGGATTTCGAAATTTTCTCCAACAATGTTTAAGAGTTTTTGTGATTTGTATGCATAGAAAATGATTAGCAAACTTGCTACAATGTAAATCGTCGGATTGTTCATCCAAACTACGTAACCGTAATACCCTAACCACGTTAAACTTTCGCGTGTACCGTCCCAATATAGGTTTTGCATGCGCACAAAAATGCTAATCCCAATCTGTAAGATAACTGGCAAAAAGTGTATCCAATCGGACTTTTTGATGCGAAAATTGGGTTGTGTTTGCGCTTTTACATAGAAATATAACAACGCACCGTGAATCCAGCTGAGGTCAATCATAACGTAATACCAACTGTCGTAATATCCCAATCCGAAAAGTCTGAGAATTTGCACCAATAAACGATACGAAAGCAAGCATAAAATCGTCGCTAGAATGCGATTGGCAATTTTGTTGTGTGTGTTCGATTTGAATAAAATACTTCCAAAAATCACACCTTGTACTGCGCCTACAGCTAATAAGAGAACGATAAAGACAGTACTGATTTCCATGTTTGTTGTTCGAGGGTTTTAGTTGGCTTCAAGATAGATAATTCTCTCTAGAAACAAAATGAGAAGCATTGAAAACTCTTGAAAAGCGAAAAGCCAGCTGTTTCCAGCTGACCTTCCTATTGGATTGAGTTAGTAAAAATATGCGTATTCTTATTTTTGAAAAATAAAAACAGCCATCTTTATTTTGTAAGTGTGTGTGTTTTTAGTGCAAAATCTTTATGTCCTGTTTGCCAAAATGCAAAGGACAACATGTCTTGCAATTCCGTACTGCGTTTTTCTGAACTCGCATCAAAACCATGACCACTTTTAAAATCGACATTGAATATGATTGGCGAATTTGCGCCATTATATTGTATCATTTTTGCTGCAAATTTTCCAGGTTGCCATGCAGGAACACGTGTATCATTCATTCCTGCCGTTAGTAATACAGCAGGATATTTTTCTCCTTTTTTGATGTGTTGATACGCGTCCATTTCCAGTAAATATTCAAATTCGTTCGCGTCTTTTACAGTTCCGTATTCTTTGATGCCGTTGAGTCCGTTGGGCGTGTTTTCAGAACGCAACGTGTTTAGTTTCCCAACGCGTACAATGGCTGCGGCATATAAATCGGGACGTTCGGTAATGGCGCGTCCAATGAGAATTCCGCCTGCACTGGAACTCCACGCGGCAATTTTTTCAGGTTTTGTATAGTTTTGATCTATGAGATATTCTGTACAGGCAATAAAATCTTTCCATGTATTGGGTTTCGTTTTTTTGAATCCTGCTTTGTGCCATGTATCGCCTTTTTCGCCACCGCCGCGTACATGCGTTACTGCGTAAATTCCGCCTTTGTCAATCCATTGCATCATCAGCGGATCAACTTCTGGTGTGAGCGAAAATGCATAGGTTCCATAACCGCGCATAAGCACAGGATTGTTTCCGTTTTTTTGTCGGTCTTTGTGATAGATAATTGAAAGTGGAATTAATTCACCATCATGTGATGGTACTTCTACTTCTTCTACAATAATATCGTCGTAATTTTTATTGTTTTTGGATGGATAGAGACTTTCTTCAACAAAAGTATTGTCTGCTGCATTGTATTTGTAGCGTACTTCATGGGTCGTCCAACCACTGATTTCAATCCATAAATCTTCATAATCGTGTCCTTTGGAAAGCAAATAGATTGCGCCTGCTGGTTTTGGAATTGGAATTTCTTGAATGTTTCCTTCTTGCAATTTGTACAGTTTGGAAGCTACGCCATTTTTCGTTTTCACAAAGAATAGTCCTTGTTTCGTCATCACAAAATCAGAAATGGTTGCTTGCGGATCTTCCGCTACTAATACTTCAGGATTTTGCACATTTGGGTTTTGAAGCGAAGTTTTGCATATTTTGAAATTGGAAGCCTTGTTGGCAGTTATAAAAAACACCTCATCTTCAATCACATAAAAAAACGGCACTTTGTCTTCTTGTGTAAATAATGGTTTCCACGTAATTTTTTTGTTGTATAAATTGCGGTATTCTGTAACGTAATATTCGTAATATGCACTTGCACCAGAAACATTACTAAATAAATATTTGTCCGTTGGATTTTGCAAAAATACCTCTGGAAAATCACCAGAATTCATCTGAATTTCGGGATTGTTTTTTTTGGAAAAATACACGTTTCGCTGTTGCGGATTGCTTCCGATCGTATACAAAACCGTTTCAATATTTTTTAGATATTCATCTTCATCTTGATTTGTTTCTGGAATGTATTCATAGAAAAAACCGCTATCATCTGCCAGCCATCGTACACCGCCTAATGCTGCTGGCCAAGCATTTTGGATAACCTGCGGATGCATTTTTTTGGTTTTTGTGTTGAGAATGATCATTTCTGAGATTTCTTCGTCGTTTTTGGATAGACTAATGACTATGTTACTATTGTCCCAACTTGGGTTGAAATAGTTGATATAATATGTATTGTTGGATGTTGTTTGATAGTTTTCTGGATTGAAAACCAAGATTTCTTTTCCATCTATTTTGTGTCTGGAATACAGTTTTGCAGTAGTTTCGTGGGTAGTTTTCTTTAAATAGTAATAATGATCGTCGTTGGTAAATGTAAGCTCGGAAATGGAAATGTTTGAAGCATTGTTTTCTGTTTGAAACTTTTCGCGTCCACTGATATTTTGCAAAATGTTTTGTGCGTATTGTGCTTCTTTTTTGTACCAATCGAGAATGGTGGAATCTTTCATGTTTTCCAACGGTCGGAATGGATCTGCAATTTCTTCCCCATGATATGTTTCAGTAGTGTTATTTTGAATATTCGTTGGTACTGTTCGTTGGAACGAAGATTCTTTTGTACAGCTTATCAGAATGATACAAATGATACCTAGCAATTTTTTTATCATAGCATTGCGAATTGATAAGTGCACAAATCTTGGTAAAGGATTTGCACACTTTTAGCACTCTAAAATGATTTTACATAAATACAAATTCATCTTGAACATGTCCTATAAGTTGTCCTCCTTGAATTTGATGTCTTGTATCTCCTGTTTTGGAGTTGGTTCCACGTTTTTTACGATCACCACCTACAATCATTTGTTGCTCGTTTACAGTTGCTATTTTAACCTTTGATAATAGCAATTTGTTTAGGGATTTGGTTTGGTTCCTCATGGTCTCGTGTTTTAATGTTATACTCAAATGTAAAAACTTAATCACCTATAAAGCAAATGGAATTACACCATATTTATAAATTTTAAATGAACAATTACACATTAAAACACTGACTATCAAGTATTTGAGTTTTTAATTTTATTTTTCAATTGTCGTATAAAAAACGACGGTTTTATGCCTGTTTTTTTATAAAAAGCCGCTGAAAACGATTGTTGTGTCTTAAATCCGCACTCTTCTGCAATGGCTTTTATGGTGTATTCTCTAAAACGTGCATCACTAGTAATTCGTGCTACAGCATAGTCAATTCTGAGTTGATTCAAGTAGTTGGCAAAGTTTACTTGTTTGACTTCATTGATGACTTTTGATAAATACGTTCCGTTCGTATTGAGTTCTTTTGCAAGCTGCGGAAGCGTATATTTTTTCTTTACAAATTTATCCGTCGTTTCAAACTTGGTGAGCTTCTCCAAAATATCATTTACCAAATCTTCTGGCAATTCTTTTATCGTATTTTCTACAGCAGTTGTTACTTTTTTTACAACTTTCTTTTCGCTTTCTTTTTTCTGCTCTTGTTCTGCTAATAGTTTGTGGAAACGTTTTTTATTGATGACTTGTTTTCGGAAAAAATAATAAATCGCACCGCCAAAAGCTAACAATAAAGATAACAGCACAATGATGATAATATTGTCTTTTGATTTGATCTCTGCTATAATTTTTTCCATTTCTTTTTCTAGAAGCTTATTGTCGTAATTGGTGACAATATTTTTCACCAAGTCTTCATAGTTTGTTTGAGAAATGTTACGAAACTTCTTTTCTTTCTTTATGTAATGCAGTTGATTTTTTAAATCTTTTTTTTCGATGTAATAATCGTTTATATCTGCATACACGTCCAAAAATTCGGGAAGTACATCTTCCGTTACTTCTAATATAGAATCCACTTTTAGAAAGTTTTCTATACTACTTCGGTTTAAAACTTTATTGGTTTTTCCGAGATATAAGTGTGCAAACGCTAAGGAAATTATTTCATTTCTGTCATTGCCGAAGAGTTTTTGTGCTCGTGACAAACTGTCAAGTGCTTTTTTATATTCTTTTTTTAAGTAATAGTTAATTCCAGAATTTAACACAAAATAGTTATATCCAGCTGTATCATTTATTGCCAAACTGCTTTTTATTCCTTTATTGATATAATAGGAAGCCGAATCCAATTCGCCTGTGTAGGTAAACGCGTGTGAAAGTGCAAACAATCCTCTGTTGTATTTTTTTGTTGCTTGATACCCGTTAGATTCTAAAAAATTTACGTATTCCCTGAATATTTTTTTAGACTCGGTATTTCTTTTGATTGTATTTTTTATCAGTCCGATATTCAAATTAATCGTTTGATATAATAAGGTATTTTCTTTGGCACGATCTAACGCAGTGGTAAAGTTATTAAGTGCCAATTTGTATTTTCCCAATCGATAATAATACCTTCCTTTTTGATTATATCCTTTGGCGGGAAACCGTTCGTTATTTTCTAAATCTTTCGTTCGAAATATAATACTGTCACTGTATTTTAGTGATAATTCATTCAAATCTCCCAGGTAATAATCTGAATATTCAAGATAGGCTTCTGCGATTTCGGAAGTGTTTTCCGTTTGTTTTGCACGCTGTAATTCTATGCTTAGAGTTTTTAGGTTTGTCTTTTCAATTTTATCGGCTATGCTATTATTTTTTACAGTATCAACTACCCTTTCTGGGATATTATTCTGTGCGATCAATACAGCACTTAAAAACTGCAAGACCACTAAAAACAGTGATATTCCGATAAATTTTCCTTTACGAATCATGAATGGTTGGTGTATGATATGTATGCAAAACTTGAGGTGAGTTTTTTAACACACGTAAGTTACATTTTTTTTATAATAATTTATGAAAGATTTATAAATCGTGAATAGCTTCTCTTGTTTTTAGGCATACTTTCGACTTACATTTACAATAACAAAAACGATAAGCGATTCAAAAGCAAAGAAGTTTTTATCATAACAAAACTTCTAATTACGATCTAAATTAGTTGCTTCTGAAATACATGAATTAAAGTTTAGCCGATTTCTTTAGGACATGTTCAGTTTGTGACTATTTAGATTAACGAATACTTTCTTAAAAGTATGGTTGTTGATTAACGAGCTACTAGTTGTTTTACCGACAGCTAGTAGCGAATCAACAAACTTGTCAAAATCAGCATAATTTACGGTAACACAAATTATTATATAACTTTTAATTACCAAAAGATGCAACTCAACAAAGAAAATATTATCTATTTTTTGATTCTTGCGATTCTGATTTTAGCATTTGGCATCTTGTACCAAGTTATCCAATCGTTGACCATTGATGAAGATTCTGAAACGTTTCAAAAACGCCACGAAGTACGCAAAAAATGGTTTTTAAATATTATACAACCCGATTACAAAACTATAAGTTACAGTATTCTTTTGGGAATCTGTATTGCTGTTTTAGGAATGAGCATTGCGGTATTTTCACAACAATTAATTGACGTGATCCTGCCATCAAAAGATACCGAAATGCTCGTTTTCAGCATTGGTATTGTCACTTTTTTATTGTTGATAAAGGTATATTTTACTACGATTCGAAATCAATTTTTGATTTCGCAAAGTAAAAACGTGAACAATCGTATTATTGACCGATTTTACAGTTCGTTGTTGAGTTTGCCAAAACCGTTTTTTGATACTCGAAAGATTGGTGAGTTGGTCGCTCGATTCAACGATACACAGCGCATTCAAAATGTCATTAAAGTGGTGATTGGAAACGTAGTGATTCATACACTGATTACCATTGTATCACTTGGCTTTTTATTTTACTATTCTTGGCAAATTGGGTTGATTGCAGCAATTATTTTACCGTTTTATTTCCTGTTGATGTATGGTTTTAATACCAAAATCATCAAAGCTCAAAAAGAAATCATGCGCAGTTGTACCGATAATGAGAGCAATTATATCAGTTCACTACAAAATATATCCATCATCAAAAATACAAATAGACAAAGTGTTTTTCAAAAATTGAATCAGCGCATGTATGGCGATTTTCAAGATAAAGTATTTCAACTTGGAAAAATTAATGTGCGACTGTCGTTGTTTTCAAGTGTATTTGGCGTGTTGTTTTTAATGGGCGTTTTGGTATACACTTCGTTTCAAGTGTACAGTGGCGTGATGCGTATTGGCGAATTGACTGCCGTTTTGTGCATTGCAGGTTCGTTATTGCCTTCTGTAGCAAGTTTGGCGTTGGTTGCGATTCCGATCAACGAAGCCAAAGTAGCTTTTGACAGAATGTATGAGTTTACCGCTTTGGCGGAAGAAGACTCTGGAAAAACGCCGATCCAAACATTTACATCACTCGAAATTAAGAATGTTTCTTTTGGTTTTTCCGCGAAGAAACACGTACTAAATAATATCAATATTAAAGTTTCCAAAAAACAATGCATTGCCATTGTTGGCGAAAGTGGTTGTGGAAAAAGCACATTGGGACAAATTATCCAAAAGTTTTATTCCCACGAAAGTGGCGACATTATCGTGAATAATGAAATTCCACTGCAACAAGTGTTAACCAAAGATTGGCGCAATATTATTGGCGTGATTCCGCAAGAAGTGCCCATTTTTCCAAACACGGTTTTTGACAATATTGTATTGGGCGAAGAAGATACGCTTCAACATGTAGATGCGTTTATTACAGAATATGGTTTTGACGATTTTATTCAGCGATTGCCCAAAGGATACGCTACACTTCTTGGAAAAGGTGGTATAAAATTATCTAACGGACAAAAGCAAGTATTGGCATTGATTAGAGTACTGTATAAAAAACCACAACTCTTAATTTTAGATGAATTCACTGCAACGATGGACCGAAAAACGGAGTTGTTTGTGTTTGAATTGTTAGCGCAATTGAAATCAAAAATTACCATCATATTCATTTCGCATCACTTACATCATTTAAAGCAAATTGCGGATGAAATTTATGTGATGCAGGAAGGAGAAACCAACATACACGGCAATCATAAGACATTGCTAAAAACACCCAATTTTTACAGTGATTTTTGGGAAAAAATAGTAAAAACGCCTGAAGCGATAAACTACATATCATGAAAAAGAAAAAGTTTAATTTACATAGTTAGTTTAGTACGTTAAATGGGATGAGAGACGAACACAGATTGCGGAATTTTTTTCATTAAGTTTTTAATTTTCAAGTCTAGTTCACTGGGAATGCTAGACGGTAGCAAAATGTGTAGTCTCTCAATTTTTAGGTTAGGGGAACCTATCATTATTTTTAGGCTGGCAAAGTGGTTCGAGTGACATCGCCACTTTGCCTTTTTTTTGCAACATACTGATAATACTAATTTTCTTAACATATTTAAAGTTATGTATGACGTATTTTTCATACAAAAATACGGTATTACCGTAACTCATTGTTTGTTATTTCTAGTATTTTAAAGGATTACTAATTATAAAACAAATTATTATGTTAAAAAAAATTTCAAGTTTGGGAAAAACACTAAACAAAAAAGAACAAGGTGCTATTTACGGAGGTGAATTTTGCCTTTACCACTGTGTTGACGAATGTTACAATTCATTCAAACGAGAAGCTAATCGTGATGCATGTATTCAGAATTGTGTAGAGCTCGGAAGACTAGCTGCACAACAATGTGTAGGATGCTAATAAATTTAGGTACGCAGGAATCATTTCTCTGCGTACTATTTTTCTTCTAGCACCATCAAAATTGAATCAAATATTGGTTTTAACACCTTCTAAATGTTGTAATCATACGTTGTAAAGTTTCAACCAATTCTTCTTCTTTCCTAAAAAACGTTCTTGTATCTTTAATAAGAACAATAATCCGTTCAATCAATGGTGTGATCTTTTATTTTTAGGTTAGAAAATTTATAACTCAAATTTAATGCGTATGTATATTTTTATGCTGAAATTTGCATTCTAATAGAAACTACACGTATGAAAAAGAATTTGATACTACTTCTCGCCTTTTTATGTGCTTTTGTGACCTTTGCACAGGAAAATTTACTACAATCTGGTCCCATGGTTGGCTATTCAGACTTTAGAGAAGCCTTGATTTGGGTACAAACTACGGAAGCTGCTGCGGTGAAAATTGGCTATTTTGCAGAAAATGAAGCAGAAAAGTTTACAGAAACTGTTCAAACGACGAAAGCTAGTGATTTTATTGCGAAGTTGACTCCGAACCAAGTAGACTATGGAAAAACGTACAAGTACAAGGTATATATCAACGATATTTTTGTTCCTAGAGATTATAAGCTAGAGTTTCAAACACAAACGTTGTGGCAATTCCGAACCGATCCGCCGAATTTTAAAATCGCGTTGGGTTCGTGTAGTTTTATCAATGAAAAGAAAGACGATCGCCCAAAACCGTATGGCGATCAGTATCAAATTTTTAATTCCATTCTACAAAAAAATCCTGATTTAATGTTGTGGGTTGGTGACAATATGTATTTGCGCGTACCTGATTTTATGACTGAAACTGGCATTCGTCATCGGTATAGACATACACGCGCTACTCCAGAAATGCAGGCTTTATTAGGAAGCGTGCATAATTACGCTACTTGGGATGATCATGATTTTGGTCCAAACAATGCCGATCGCAGTTATGTGAATAAGAAAATTACCGAACATGTTTTTAATGACTATTGGGGAAATTTAAACACCAATGCTGCTGGAAATGGTGGTGTTACACAACATTTTGCATGGAATGATGTTGAGTTTTTTATGTTGGACAATCGCTATCACAGAGCGCCCAACAGAGATCCGAATGCGGATAAAGATTATTTGGGAACACAACAATTAGATTGGTTGGTTGATGCGTTGACGAAAAGCAGAGCTACATTTAAAATTGTAATTAATGGTGGACAAGTGATCAGTGATGTTGCCAAATTTGAAAATTATGCAACCTATCCCACAGAGCATGCCAAACTATTAAAACGCTTACACGATGCAAAAATTGAAGGTGTTCTTTTTATTAGTGGCGACCGACATCACACAGAAGTTTCTCGTATGGAACGTAAAGATGCCTATCCGTTGATTGATGTTACCTGTTCTCCACTAACCGCAGGAACGCACCAAGCAAGAGACGAAGGCAACACACATCAAGTGGAAGGAAAAACATTTTACAACCGCAATTTTGGCATTATGGAAGTAACAGGAAAACGAAGAGAGCGTGTGCTTTTGTTAACGATTTATGATTCTGATGGAAACAAAGCATTTGACTACGAAATTAAAGCCAACGACCTGCGATATCCAAGAAAAAGAAGATAGCTTTTAACTAGAAACTATACATTTCCTAATGAATATGCCTGATAAAACCAATAGGCAACAGAAACACCTATAATTATTACTAAAAATAATGTTCTTTTTTGTAAGCGTTTATAATTTTTTTTCTTGAAATCAATAATAAGCAACCAAAAATATATACTGAAGGATATCAGAGAAAGAACAAGCATACTCCAACCTAACAAATTTGGGGTATACACCGCCATTTTATATTCACTAGGTAATAGAAATATTAAAAAAGATACTAATAATCCTATATAGAAAAGATTGTTTATTCTTTCAAGTGTCATGTTTTTAAATTTTAATTGTTGCATCCTAATTTGGTAATTGGTAATTCTCCTTTTAAAACTTTTTTTACTTCTTCCCAATCAGGGCGATTTTTGGCTTTTGTGAACTGTAAAAATCATTAAATACGTTGCACAAGTATACACTATAAATTCTTCAATCAGTTTATAATTTATTCCTGTACTAGACGGAAAATAATATTGTCTTGTTGGAAATTGAAAATTATGTAAAAACAATAATATTACGATGCTAAAGATAGTAGCTAACAAATATCCTGTCCAAGAATTAATTTTTTTTACATTGTTAATGATCATGTAGTAGCAACCTGTAACCAAGACATAGATCCAAAAATAAAAGGTAAAATCTAACAAAATATAGGAAACGGATGATCGAAAGTTTCCCCAAGTATGTGCATATACCTGCAATGGAAAAATTTGACTCCATTCAATACATACTTCTAGTATTGTTTTTAGCAGAAAACAATATAGCGCTATAAGTACTATTTTTGAAACTACGTGTTTTAATTTCATTTAGTATAAATTATCCGACCAATAAACTTGATGTTGCATGTAATTTTCTGCACTTAATTGTTCAATAATATAGATTGTGCCAAATGTATCTTTTTTAGAAAACATATCTCGCTTTTCATGTTCTTGATAAAGATATGAATGCGCTACAAAATTCATTTTTTTCATATCTTTCACTGTGATCCGTGTACTTTGTTTGTTAACTTTAATAAAGCGCTCTTGACAAAAGAAAAAAGTTTTATTGTCTAACTTGTGCATCTTCCCGTGGTAGTTGATTGTAGATGTATCTGCTTTTTTATTTGTTTTGGGTTTAACACAATCAATAGATTGACCATCTTGAAATAAGATATATATATCGTTCTTTTCTTGTCTGGAACAACTGAAAACGATTGAAATAGAAAATAAAATAAAAACTATTTTTATTCGGTACATATTTGATTGAGATTATTTGCTTTATAATTATTAATAGTATTCTCAATAGTTTGTTTTTCAGAAGCTGTTAATTCATTCCAAGCATCTGTTTCCATTAATCCGCGCCAAGCCAAATTTTTGTATAATGTTTGTGGGCTTTGATTATCGGGAACAGCTTGTCAATCCCAATAAAGTAAGTAATCATTGTTTTACTAAAGTCATTATTTTTGGAACTTGATAAGGTGGTGGCGCAGGAGAACCTTGCCAAACGTCACGTTTCCAAAGTACTGTTGGTGATTGTCCTATACCTGTAGCAGGAATATATTCTAAATTGAGCCGTTTACGACGTGATTTATATACAACATTAGGTTCATGATATGACAAATTAATTTTATTTGTATTATTTGGCTGAACAAAAAAACCACCAAAGAAATTTAGTGGATCTATTTCTTGATAGGTATTGTAAATTTCCACACCATTTTGAATGTATTTGAATTTACTTAACAATTGATCTTCATATGAACTTCCATTATCTTTTTTTATTTTTAGATAAAATGTAATTTCAAAAATTTCCGTTGCTGTTTCATATTTCCAAGTTCCTGTAAACTTAGCCAATTCACCATTCACATCTTTGTAATAATAAGTTATACCGTCTTGCTCTTGAAATCCTTTTTCGTTTTCAATTGGGATAATTGCTTGCGCCGTTGAACAGCTTGTCAATCCCAATAAAGTGAGTATTAATATATATTTTTTCATCTTTTATTTTTTTTATAATCTTTTCCATCGTGTAATTTCACCATTATTGATAACAGCTTCATAGAGTCGAATACCTAGTGTTTGATTGCCTAGTTCTTTGTGTTTATCTTTTAAAAATTCTACAAATGCCTTAATAATACAATCGTCATCACCATTACAGTTGTCTAATACTTTATCATTAAAGCGATCTCTGAAGGAATTCCAATTTTGAGTCGGGTGATATTCAGGATCGTTTCCCAAAGCTGTCAATGCTTCACTCATCTTTTCTTCATCGCCTATTGCTAGTGCATAAATACCTGTTTTACTGGCAAGTATTGCTACGATATCATCATCATTATTACCAGGGATATTTTCTTCAGTATCTTCTCTAAATTTACGAAACTTTAAAAATTTATGAACATCAATCTTTGAAAATATAGGCGATACTTCTTTCAGCACAGGAACATCACCACTGTAATCCCATGCTTTTAGTGCATGTATGTGTAAAGATACCACTTCACCGATTTTGAATTCTGGAATAAACTCTGTTCCTAATTCCGTTATAACATCAGGTGGACGATTTGTATATTGTCCATTGGCTAATCTTTTATACATGGCTCCATCTTCAAGATGATAATTAGGATTGAATATTTTTTGCCCTAAATCAGCTAGTTTATTTTTTATAAGAGTTGTATTACTGTATTCTAAGAGTTTGTTTTTAATATTAGCATCACGCACATCAAAAATTGGTACCGTAACAACTGGATCATCTTGGTTTGTGTCGTTTGGATCATTACTGCCACCACCAGCAGTGCCATCGTTACCATTGCCACTAACGACACCTCCGCCAGAACATCCCCATACATTGACCGTTTCCCATCCACAAGTTCTTGTGGCTCTTATGCAACCCAGTGTAAATTCACAAGGACATTCTTCTCCCCATGTATGATTCAAATTTCCCGAACATTTTGTATATACACAAATATATTGTTGTACACTCTCAATAATTTCTGGCACACCATCCAAACATGGTCGTGGTTGTCCTATACCACTTTTGTTAAATACGATCTCGCCATCAATGACTTCCATGACAGCGTTCGCATGATCAATCGTTTCATCTTCACCTAAAACAATGCGTGGATATTTAATCAAAAATTGATATGTTGCACCATCATCAAATTCGATGAATACATAATTAATGAGCGAAGTGACTTGTTCATTATGACCAAGAACAGCAGTAGTATATTGAGTATACGTATTGCGTTCTATAATTTGAATCGTTTGTAAATCTAGTGAATAGGACGCATTGTTCTCGCTATTTTTAGCAGTGCTTGACCTTTGAACTAATTTCTGATACATCTTAGGATTCATTGTTTGTAAATGATCACCCGATTCCATTTGAATCACAAAGTTTACATCTTGTGATGGTGTTTGCTCATTATTTTGATCTGTATCATCATTTTGACATGCATACACACTCAATAGAAGTGTGAATACTACTAGAGGTTTTCTTTTAAAAAGATATTTCATCTATTCTTTTTATTAATTGGGTTACAAAAAGTAATAGCGTTTGAAGGAGCTACTATTGTAACACTCTATAAATATATAATTTTTCTTACATTGTTAAATTTTTGTAAGATTTTTTTAGACATATTCCTACAAATAGAATTTTACTTCCTTTTTTTCATGAGAAAAGAATTTTATGCGAATATTGATTCTAACATTTATAAACCACTACACACTTAGCAGTTTTCGTTTAGAATTTAATAATTTTACGATATGATTGCTGCCATTGATATTCACTATAAAGAAACCTATGCGAAAGCTGTTTGCGTCGTTTTTAATTGGGCAGATGCAACGCCAAAACACATATATACTGCACTTGTAGAAGACGTTGCACCGTATGTTTCTGGTGAATTTTACAAAAGAGAATTGCCATGTATTTTGAAAGTATTGCAACAGGTCAATCTCAATGCCTTAGAAGCGATCATTGTGGATGGACATGTGTTTGTAGGGAACGATAAAAAGTATGGTTTGGGCGGTTATCTTTGGGAAGCGCTCGATGAAAAAATACCGATTATTGGAGTTGCGAAGAAATCATTTATTCACACAGAAAAAGTTGCTACACCGATAAAACGTGGCGAAAGTGAAAATCCGCTGTATGTATCTTGTATCGGAATTGACACAGACATTGTATTAGAGAAGGTTCAACTGCTTCATGGACCGCATCGCATGCCAACAGTTTTAAAGTTGGCAGATTCTATTTCTCGCACTACAATGGATTCCTAAAATCATTTTCAAACTAAAAGTCAAATAGTTATATTACCTGTTTATTTTCTTCTTAAAAGGATTTTTCTTAACTTCTGCTCATAATAATGTCTGTTTCGA
The DNA here is from genome assembly GCF_003352465.1 of Kordia sp. SMS9. Lineage (NCBI taxonomy): Bacteria > Pseudomonadati > Bacteroidota > Flavobacteriia > Flavobacteriales > Flavobacteriaceae > Kordia > Kordia sp. SMS9. Next base: position 5,218,153 of record NZ_CP031153.1, read on the forward strand.
CTATAAAACAAGTATTTATACGCTATAACCATACTACTTTTTTTAAGAAATTTGACTTATTATAATACACCTTACACCTAACCATATTAATAACTAAGTAAAATGAAGACCTTATTAAAAACTACTGCGCTAGTATGCGTTGCCTTATTATTCTTGAATTCTTGCGAAGAAAAAAAGAAAGATGGCACGACAAAAGATTCAGAAACAACTTCCACAAAAGCAAAAGCACAAGTAAATTACGATTTAGCCGAATCCACTACCACAGATACTCCTTGTGCTTGTGACGTCAATTGGTTTCCACATACACAAACACCAGCACCAGCAGAAGGAGCTAATAGTCCTTTTGCGGCTAAGGAAACCACCAATTGTATTTTTCACCAATGGTCATGGCAAAAATTCTTATGGCTTACGGTACCTGATGATACCGCTGAAAAAACACCTTTTTTCTTGAGAGATGCAAGTATTAAACAAGTAGATCCGTATATGAAACCTGTAACAGTTTCGAGCGGAACAACGGTCGCTTTATTTACATCAGAAGCTGAACAAGCAGGATCTTCTGCTATTTTGGAGACGAATCCTAATTTTAATGCAAACGGAACCGCAGGAACTGTTTTGTATGCAATTTATATGAATGACACCATGTTTAACGCGGCGACTACTTTTGCTAAAGGTTTAAGCGATGGAAGTATTCCTGCTTCAAACACAGAAGCATTTCCTGTAGGATCGTTTGAATTGAAAACATCATGGGTTTCTACGGCAGTAATCCCAGAAACTGAATTGGCAAATTATTACACCACCAAAGCGACTTTAGATGGAAATTCTATTGAGGTTGCCTTGTTAGGAATGCATGTGGTTGGTGTTGTTGAAAATCATCCAGAATTTATTTGGGCAACGTTTGAACATGTTAGCATGGCACCAGCTTTTGACTGGACTAAAGGAACTGCAAGTGCAGATACTCAAAAACTACTATTTAAAGAAGGAAGCGTTTCTGACATTAGCGGTATTACATGGACAGGAGTTTCAACGGCTGAAGAATATACACTTTTTGAATATGGTGTACCAAGAATTGAAGGAAGTGATCCAACGAAAAACTTTATGACCACAAGTCAACCTGAACCTGAAAATTATAATCATATAAGTGAAATCAATGCGTGTGTTTCTGATTTGCTGACAGATGTTTGGATAAATTATGCGTATGATGGTTCTATATGGATCAATACTGACGGACTGACTCCAGCACAACAAATTGACACTATTAAAACAAAAGGTTATGGATTAGGAAGTGCAACGCCAGGTTCTGTAGCGAGAGGCTCCTTAAATTCAGCAAATGTTTCTATGGAAACATATACACAAACTTTTGAGCCAAGTTTATCAGCCATTGATGCTAGTAATTTGACAAACTGTTTATCATGCCACAATGCACCTAGTTTCAGTGATCCGTCTAATACATCTGCACTGTATATAAGTCACGTATTTGATGGGTATTTACAGAAGCAACAAGGAAGTTCTACGGAAGAAGTTAAGAAAATGAAAGTGGATGAATTTAAACAAACGTTTTTTTCTAAGAAAGATGACAAATAATATCAGTATCTAGTTTTTTAAAATACTACAAGTAAAAAGAGAATCCTTAGGGCAAAGGATTCTCTTTTTATTTTTAATACAATTTATCAGATTGTCAACAATATCGTAATACTAATATTATGATATAAATATAGTCGTATAAAAAACATTCCCATTACAAAGTCGATCAATAAAGGTATTACTTTAGACGAATGATCTATTTTATTGGATAAATTACATGTTTTAGGAAGAATGATGAAGTATGAAGTATTTTGAGGCAAGTTAGTAGATTTGAATCTTGGTCAAAGAAAACTATCGCAAATAAAAAAAGAATCCTCAGGGCAAAGGATTCTTTTTTTATTTTTAAAACAATTTATCAGATTGTTAACATTTCAATACTAAATATTAATAGTACAAATATAACTCCGTCATGAATTTTAAAGTTATAAAGTCGATGAATACAATATTTTATATAGATAATTGGTCATAATACGTCGATAAACTAACAAACTGGAAAGAAAAAGTAATCTATTGAAAATTTAGAACAAAAAAAAAGAACTTTAAGGGGCACAAAAAGTTCTTTAAATTTTACAATTTACCAGATTGTAATTATCGTAATACTAAATATTTACGGCAAATATACTTGGATATGCATCATTTTCCTTTTAAAAGTCGACAAGTCATCATGATAGTATAGATGAATGGACTTATTGAAACGGTAAACCTTATTTCAACATCACTTTCATCAGAGAATCAGACAGTTAAACAATTCTATTGTGTACGAATGCATTTTAACTCGGATACAACCTGTGTTTACATTCAAAATTAGTAAATAATACCAATTCTACTATAAAATGCGATGTATAGTATTAAGATTAATTTTCGCGTATTCAAGACATAACATCAAAGTATAGTCTTAGCTATCGTTTTATTTATAACGCAGAAGAAGTAGAAAAACAAATTAATTATTAGTTCCAGATTATAGTAGAATTGGTATAAGCATCTATGAATACATCTACACCTTCTACAATTTAATACTATTCCTAAAGCGAAAGGAACGTTCCCCAACGCTCCTTTCTGTTTGTAGAATAATAAACCTCAATAAAAATACTCATTGAAACTTGATCTAATGTAGTAAAACTTCCCCCAGAAACCATAAGTTAGTTTGTAAGCGTTGAAAAATAAAAATAAGCGTTGATTTTTTGCGTAGAAAAACAAAAAGGAGTGTCCCCCAACACTCCTTTTGCATAAGAAATATATTCTTCTTTAAGCGGACTTACAATTTGAGATTGTAAATTTGTTCCTATGGAAGAATAAATAACCTAAAAAACCTACAGTAAATCTATAGAAAGTCGCTGTATCATAAAAGAAAGTGTACACGTAATTTATAAATTACGTGTACAGAATACACTATATAACATTCTGATTTTTAATTACTAAACAATCGAAAATCATAAAAAAAAGGAGTGATTTTTATATCTTTTGGTAAGCACGTATTTTATAAAAAAATGTTTTTTTTGCTTTTAATTTTTAAAAATCAAGTGATCAAATGTGCACTATTATTGGTAGGGTACCCAAACTTAAACACTATAAAAGTTCACTTTCTTCCAAACTTTTCTTGATTGTTTTTCGAACTATGCGGTATGTTTTTCGTTGTCCTAATACACGAAAAGCAAACGTGTAAAATGTACTTTTTGTGAGCGATTTTACCAAGGCTCTGATTCGTTTTTTAATAGGCTTTTTATACGTTTTGTCAAAAGCTTCCATGTCAAATTTTGGATATGCAGGATATGGCAAATTTGCATCTTCACCATAGTTTTTAGTATCATATTTTTTTTGGATACTATGTAACAAACGTACATCTGGAATAATAGGAAAATATGTAGGCACTTTTTCTAGATCATCTTTGTCACTGTATGAAAAACGTTCTTTAGCAGCTTCCGTCACTTCCGAACCAAAACGCTTTTTAATATTTTTATTTTCTACTGCGAAATAGTAGCGTAAAAACGATTGACAGTTCTTTCTACCTAAGTGAAAATCATGTGCGCGGAACGATTCGTCCAAAAACCCTCCAAAACCACTTAACGGCGTTGAAGCCAAATCTTTTTTGGAACGAACAAAACCTTTCGCAGAAGCCTGTTTTCGTTTTGGAGCGACCAAAAATTTTGTGCGATTGCTTAACGACAAAGCTTCCAAAATTCCGTCTTGGTTAAACATCACTTGATTTCGCAACGCCTTAAACATGCCTTTAGCTATTGAAATAATATCGCGTTTGGAGTCATACGGATCTAAATCATGATCTTGATTTGGAAAAGGATCCACCATAATAATCGCGTAATTGTCGTCCTCTCGGATGGTTGTGTTCTTTTCTATAAGCACTTTCATACAGATTCCAAAAGGTTCGTTGTTAATTAATCCTCCATCTACAGAATTGAATGTATAAATGTCTTCGTTCTTTACATCGACACGAATGCCTTCACTCCTATTAAACAGATATTTTGGATACCGCGCTACATATTCATATGCAATTTTAATTTCACGCGATTTCAACCCGATGGGAAATGCTGAAGTACTCAACGTCGCATTTTTTAAATAATTGACATGTTCTTGATCTTTTAAATCTAACACAAAATAGAGCGATGTATCTTTTTCAGGAATTCCTGGAGGATGCGTTTCGTTTGCTATTTTATACCGAAAAAACCCACCGTGATTGGTGATCACGGTTTCGCTATCTTTAAAATCAATATGAAAGTTCAACCCGCGCAAATTCGTGGTTGTTAATACCAAATCTAAACTTTTAGAAACGTATTTTGGAAACGCTACTTGATAGTTTGTTTTTACTGCATGATCGGCAATTGCTTCAATAGGCGCTACATTTAGTAACGATTCTGGATATTCTTCTGTGTGCAAATCGTTCGTATGTAACAATTGCATCAAAGAGGTTTCTGTAGTAGAATCTGCCATTTTTACCCAAGACTGATACAATAGATTATCTTTCCCTTTCGGATTGTCTTTATTAACAAACTTGTGCTTCTTGTCTAGCAAACTCAATACAGTCAACGTTCCTGTAATTCCTCCCGCAGAAGCGCCACTTAATACTTCCAATTCTACATCGTGCATCGGAATGGAATCGTCATATTCAAGATGATTTTTTCCTAATTGCTTATTTCGTTCTTTGGCTTTTTCCCATAAATCCAACGATTCTAATAAGTAATCAATTACGCCAGCAGTAAAGGCGCCTGCGGAAACGGCACCTGCCATGGTAATGCATATTTTAAACTTTTTCGTAGGCATATTTTCAGTAATTTGTCAGTAAATATAGTATTTTCAAGCTTTTTTCATGTCAATTTTTGGTGCATTTAAGAATGATTTTTTAACAAAAAAATACAATGCACGCATAACTTTTACATTAGGATTCTTTGTTATATTTGTAGTGTAAATTCATTATGATGAAGATTGAACAAATATATACAGGTTGTTTAGCGCAAGGCGCATATTATATAGAGTCTAACGGAGAAGCTGCAATCATTGATCCATTACGCGAAACACAAACATATATAGACAAAGCAAAAACTAATAATGTGAACATCAAATATGTTTTTGAAACGCATTTTCATGCAGATTTTGTATCTGGTCATTTAGATTTGGCAAAAGCTACAGGAGCTACGATCGTTTTTGGGCCGAATGCAACGACTGATTATGAAATATATAATGCAAAAGATAACGAAGTATTTTCCATAGGGAATATTCAAATAAAAGCATTACACACGCCAGGACATACACTAGAATCTACTACCTATGTATTAATCGACGAAAACGGAAAGGAACACGCTATTTTTTCGGGAGATACCTTATTTTTAGGTGATGTAGGACGACCAGATTTGGCAATTAAGTCTGATGTAACAAAAGAAGATTTGGCAGGCATGCTGTACGATTCACTTCGTACAAAAATTATGACGTTACCTGACGATATCATTGTGTATCCAGCACATGGCGCGGGTTCTGCTTGTGGAAAAAACCTCAGCAAAGAAACCGTGGGCGTTTTGGGAGAACAAAAACAAACCAATTACGCGTTACGCGCAGACATGACCAAAGAAGAATTTATAGAAGAAGTATTGGATGGAATTGCGCCTCCTCCACAATATTTTGCCAAAAATGCACTATTGAATAAAACTGGCTACGATTTGTTTGAAACTGTATTGGAAAAAGGAGATGTAGCGTTGACTCCTGACATGTTTGAAGCACTTGCCAATGAAGAAAGTGCATTGGTTTTAGATGTTCGTAATCGAAAAGATTTTGTCACAGAACACATTCCGAATAGTATTTTTATTGGACTTGATGGCGGATTTGCACCTTGGGTTGGTGCGCTAATTAAAGATTTGCAACAACCGATTGTATTGGTTGTGCCAGAAGGAAAATCTGAGGAAGCAATTACACGGTTATCAAGAGTTGGATATGACAATACGCTGGGATATTTAGAAGGCGGAATAGAAGCTTGGAAAGCTAGTGGACGCGAAACAACCAGTATTGAGTCCATTTCCGCAGAAGCATTTGAGATACGCTTACAAGAAAATACATTAAATGTACTAGATGTTCGCAAAGATGGCGAATACAAAGCAAAACATATTGAAAACGTACAGCATTTTGCATTGGATTTTATCAATGAACAGATGAACGAAATTAATCCTGCAAACGAATATCATATTCATTGTGCAGGTGGCTATCGTTCTGTGATTGCAGCTTCTATTTTAAAAGCACGCGGATTTCATAAGGTAATTGATATTGCAGGTGGATTTGCGGCGATTAAAAAAACAACTATTCCGTTGACAGAATTTGTATGTCCGTCTACATTATAAAAGTATTCATACCAATTGTAAAAAGCCTTTTCATTTAGTTGGAAAGGCTTTTTTTTAGCATCTTTTTAAAACAAAATACTACAAAATGTACGATTGTGTCGGTTTAAAAAAGTAGTACATTCAATACTACAAACCTAATACTAAGTACATTATGAAAAAAAGAGAATTAAAAAACTTAAAATTAAGCAAGCAATTTGTTTCTAAACTTACTTCTTTAAAAGGTGGATATATCCCAGCTGCTACTTGTGAATCGCCTTGTCAAGGAGGAACAGATTGTTGTGAGCCAGGTAGTATGCGAGCTTGTACGTATGATCCAGAGTCTAACAGTTGGATTGATAAAATTTGCATGTGTCCAATAACTGTAGATTAGTCGAATTGGCAAACAATCAGTTATTTAAATCAATTTTATAAATAGCAAAAAGGCGCTGGTTAGGCGCCTTTCCTATGTTAAAAATCACTCGTGGTGTTTAATTTTAGTATATTTTTTTCACTTATTACAGTATTGTACTAGCTATTTTTAGTACAAGAAGTTTAATGCGGTGATATCGTTGTTGTTAAATTCTCCATCTTCAGAAGAACTAAAACAAGCTACCATTATAGAAGATGCATCATATCCTGTTGGTGTTCCTGGAATATGAATAGCTCCAACTCCTGCGCTTCCTTCGTTTGTGTTTTGTCCACAACTTTGTCTGCTGAACCAATCTGTATGACGGAATCCAACTGAATGTCCAATTTCATGTGTAGTTACATGCTCAACAACATTAGTATCATAAATACTACTGTTTAATCCTGAGAAAAGTTGTACAAATTTATATGGGTTACCACCTGAAGGGAAACCAGCAGATCCACCTGCAGATCCATTTGTTTGATACACTACCATATCTTTATCTTGCCAGTTTGTTCCGAATGTTAATTGAAAGCTGATGTTTAAATTCAATCTATTATAGTTGTTTACAGCCCATTGTAATGCAGTTTGCATTTTTGATGATAATCCGTTAGAATTGTTTGCTGTATATCCAATAATGGTGATAACTCCAGGACTTACTAAGTTATTTGTGCGGTATTGTTTGCTTGTAATTCCATCTCCAATTTCCATGCTCATTAATTGATCATGTGACATGATGATGTCTCCTTCAAGCAGGTATGCTTCCTCCATTTTGCCTCCTGGCTTTTCGAACATTGTTTTTTGCATGTCGAATGTATTGAAGTGAAGTGATTGTGCTTTTTCAAATGCATCTTGTGGAATTCCTACTGGTGCTAGTGCTTCTTGCTCCTCGTCTACTACGTTAGCGGTGTCTTTACTACATGAGGTAAAAGTGAGCCCCATAGCCAGTGCCATTAGCAGAGCTAAGTTTTTAAATTTTTTCATTTTAGAAGTTTTTTCGGTTAATGTTAATAATTGTTTGGAGCGATTTTTAACACGTGATAAAACTATAATATTTATTAAAGAATTCCTAATAAAATGTTAAAAACACTAAGAATATTCAAATAATTAACAGATTATGTGTGTTTTGTTAAATATTCATCAAAAAAAATAGACGCTCGTAAAAGCGTCTATTTCAGTTTTTTACTATATGTAATACCAAATGTGTCTAAATAATTTCAGCGGAAAGTCCAGCTTCAAGCAATTTGCTACATCTTGGTTTTAAATCTTCATATTCTCCAGTTTTCACGGTACATTTTCCTTTGTAATGTACAATTATAGAACATTGTTCTGCTTGTTCAGCAGTATGATCACAAGCATAGATTAGTGTTTCAATGACGTGATCAAATGTATTTACATCGTCGTTATATAATACAATTTCGTTGTTCTTTTGTACATCTTCTAAGGTTAAATATTCTTCCTTAATTTTTTCTTGTGTACTCATATTCAATATTTTACTACAAATTTACAAATTTTAACGAAACCCAATTATTTTTTTCGAGTTTGTCTGCAAATTTTAACTTGTTTTTTACACATTCCTCTGTAATAATCGGAATATCTTCCGTGTAAAACCCACTTAGAAATAAAATTCCGTTCGCATGTAAACATGCCGCATATTGATGAATATCGCTCAATAAAATGTTTCTGTTGATATTTGCAATGATAATATCATAGGTTTTATCTTTTAGCAAAGACACATCGCCTTCATACACAGAAATATGTTGACAGTTATTGCGTTCTACATTTTCTAGTGAGTTTAGATAACACCAGTTATCAATATCAATTGCGTCTATTGGTTTTGCGCCTTTCATTTCAGCCAAAATTGCCAAAACTCCGGTTCCGCATCCCATATCTAACACTTTTTTATCGGTAACATCGGTATTGAGAATGTGCTGCAACATCATGTGTGTGGTTTCGTGATGACCTGTTCCAAAGCTCATTTTTGGTTCAATGATGATATCGTATTCCACCGCTGGTTTTTCGTGAAAAGGCGCTCTTACTACACATTTTTCGTCTACTTCAATCGGCTCAAAATTCTTTTCCCATTCTTCATTCCAGTTGACTTGCGCTATTTCTTCTTTTTGATAACTGATCTTAAATTCAGCATTGTTCAGAATTTGAATGTTTTCTAAAATAGCTTCATGCCAATCGCCTTTTTGAATGTACGCATTGACACCTTCTTCATTTTCTACAAAGCTTTCAAAACCTGCAAAACCCAACTCTGCAATGAGTATTTCTGTGGCAGGTTGCAATGGTGAAATTTTAAAGGTATATCCTATGTAGGTTGTAGACATGATTAGAATGCGTTTATGATCGCTGTAAAGTCAGCAGCTTTTAAGGCCGCTCCACCAATTAATCCGCCATCTACATCTTCTTTTGCAAAAATTTCAGTCGCATTTGCTGGTTTTACACTTCCTCCATATAAAATAGACAATTCAGTTGCGGTATCGCTTCCAAATTTTTCTGAGATTGTTTTACGAATAAACGCATGCATTTCCTGTGCTTGTTTTGGCGAAGCTGTTTCTCCGGTTCCTATTGCCCACACTGGTTCGTATGCCAAAATGATGTTTTTCCAATCGGCAACAGCTAAGTGAAATAATGCATTTTTTAATTGACTTTCTACCACGTTGAAATGGTTTTCAGACTTGCGGTCTTCCAATTCTTCTCCAAAACAGAATACAATTTGCAAGTCATTTGCGAGTGCAGCGTCTACTTTTTTGGCTAATAATTCGTCCGTTTCTCCAAAATACGCTCTGCGCTCGCTATGTCCAAGAATTACGGTATGTACACCCACACTTTTTAGCATATTTGCAGATATTTCTCCTGTATAGGCACCTTTTGCTTCTTGATGCATGTTTTGAGCAATCACCTCAATGTTGTGTCCTTTTAACATATTGAATGCTTGAAAAAGATTCACAAACGTTGGTGCTACCATAACATTTACGTCTGTTTCCGGCACGTGTGCAATTAAATCATTTAATAAAGCTTCCGTTTCCGAAAGGTCATTGTTCATTTTCCAGTTCCCTGCTACTATTTTACGTCTCATTATATTGTTTTTTTAGTATCTTTTTATGTTTATTGTAATGCTTTTAGCAATACTTTATCATCTGTTTTGATGGCTTCAAAAAGTTTGATGCTTCCGTTAGGATTGACAATCATGTATCTTGGAATCCAATTGAGTCCGATCGCTTTTCCAAAGCTACCTTTCATTCCAGATTTCACATAATAGTGTGTTCCTGTAAGATCATACTTTTTCATGCTCGCTTTCCATTGCGCTTTATTTCGGTCCAAAGATAAAAATAGGTATGTTAACTGCGGATTATTTTTTTGAATTTCTTTTACGTCAGGAATTCCCACCAAACAATCGCGACACCACGAAGCCCATATATCTACAAAGATAGTTTTTCCTTGGTGTTTTTTTAGAATGTTTTCAAAAGTATGCGTTTCTCCGTTTACAGAAAGCATCATTTCTTGCAATGCTTCTGGTGGAAATTCTTTTAGGATTTGTTTTTGACAACTTACTCCCAAAAACGCTATCAAACATACATAAAGAATGTATTTCATGCTATTTTTGAATGATGATTTGTGTTTTTTTGGTAATGTACGGATAGAGTTCATTCACATCTTTATTTTTCATGGAAATGCAGCCTAGTGTCCAGTTTTGCTTTTCATCAATGACATGATCCATTCCGTTTGGAACACCGTGAATTCCGACTTCGCCACCAATGGTTTCGCTTTCTTTGATGATACCAGCGGCTTTTCGAGCGTTGAATTTTTTCCATGAATTTGCATTCGGATAATCTATCCAAATAAATTTTGACCAACTTTTATGCGGATATTTATCACGCATCCCAAATGTACCTTCTGGCGTTCGCTTGTCGCCTTCTTTTTCTTTGTCATCAACAGGATTTCCTCCAAAAACAACCGCGTATTGTTTGACTAGTGTATCTGCTGTAAATACCGAAAGTGTGTAGTCGCTTTTGTCTATGAGAATACGAACAGAAGTTCCTTTAGGCAATAATTGATTCAGTGAAGTTTGCGTCGAGTTCGTATTTTGATCCGTTGTTTTGTTTTTACACGCTGACAACCAAAATGATAACACAAAACAGATACAGTACATGCGAGAAACTTTCATACTACTATTCTATTATAAATTGTCTTATTTCTGAATTTGATATATTTCCAACAAGATCTCTCGATTCTATTTTCCAGTAATATACGCCTGGCGTTAAGGTTTCTGTGTGAGTTTCAGCAGTAATCATCGCAGCAACTTCTTGTACTGGTGGATTTACCGTATCTACGTAGACTGTATATTCTAGCAATGCCGTTTCGCCTTCATCAGGATCATTTCCTTGCCAAGTGAATACGACATCTGCCGTGGTTACTGTTGCGCCATTGTTAGGACTTAGTAAGGTTGCAGGGAAAGGCAAATAGTTTGCGATGGCGTTGAACGGCGTTTGAAATTGCCATATTGCTCCCGTTACGGAATCGCCTTCGCTGTCAGTAGCCGCTACAGTCCAAGCATACGAAGTTCCTTTTTCTAAGGTGACACTGGTATTAGTTTCCATAGGATTTTCTGTGGTAACTACCAAGTTGGTGGCTAAGTTTCTGAGTGTAAACGTATAATTGAGTACATCGTCTTCCACATCTTGAAAAGGATTCCATTGAAAATCAACTACAATTTCGGAATCTGAAATTTCTTCTCCTGTACACACTGCATTATTTGTTGGAGCAATGTAACTGCTCGCTGTAGGAATGTTGTTTTCTGGATCAACTGGAGCAGGATCATCGCCTGAACCACAACTTATAAGTAGTATGATGGTGAAAAGTGTTCCTATTTTTTTCATTTTCTATTTTTTATTTTTTGATTAATTTTTGTGTGAATGTAGTTGCTGCTGTAGCTAATTGCACAAAATACACGCCTGTTTTTAGTTTTTGTATGTCTATTTTTTGATGATTTACAGGAGTTTTGATGGTTTCTTGAAAAAGTAATCGTCCAGAAACATCATGAATTGTCACGATAGCATTTTTGGTGTTTTCTGCATTGAGCAAACTCAAATAGATATAATCGTTACTAGGATTTGGCAACATAACAAAGTCTGCATTTGAAACTGTTTTTACAACTTCCATAAATTTTCCTTGGCATGCTTTTTCTGTTTGCACTTCAATCATGTTTACTGGTTTGGTTAGTTGCTTCGTGAAAGTTACTGTGGTGTTTTCGCTTGGCGCGATAACCGTGTGTTTTTCGCCATTGATGAAAATACTGTAATTCGTTGCTCCAAGTAAGTCAATGGTATATTCGTTGCTTCTTGATAAGGCGGAATTCGCAGCCAATTCCGCAGGATCGCCAATTTCTACTGTGAAACATTGCGTATAGTTTTCTACTGAAATGCTAAAACACAATTCATAAGTTCCTGCGTCTAGATTTTCGATGAGTAAATTTTCAACAAATGAACTTACTGGTAAATTTATTTGTGTTCCATCACGCGTTAAGTCAACTTCATAGGTGTAATTTGCTATGGTTTTGATGTCAATTTTTGCATTGTCCAAACTGGCGCAGGTTTCACTGATGGTTTGTATGATATAGTTATCTACAGGCAATGCAAACGGACAGCCATCTGCCGAACTTCCACTGTAAAATTGACAATCATCGTCCACATCTAAAATGCCATCGTTGTCATCGTCATCATCACAGAGATCGCCAATGCCGTCTTCGTCAAAGTCTTCCTGCGCAGGATTGTAGAAATCTGCACAGTTATCATCTAGGTTTGGAATTTCGTCGCCATCGCTATCATCGTCACACACATCGCCGATTCCGTCACCATCTTGATCCGCTTGATCAGTATTTGGTGTATTAGGACAGTTATCCAAATAGTTATAAATGGTATCGCTATCGGTATCTTCTACAATGCGTGTTTCGGTTTTGTTGGTAATAATTGGCGCGTTGAAATCAAAATAAATGGCGGCTCTGTTGTCAATAATGTCTCCGATTTGTACTGTGCTTTTTGGTTTTACTCTAAACGCTACAAATCCGTGACTGTTAGGTTCATCCGTAGTACTATCTGGCAGATTGATATTGTCAAAGAAAAATTCTAATTCACGATCTGCGCCTGTTGTCAACGCAATATAATACTCATGACTTGCAGCTACAGGTTCAAACGTATCCCAATCAATCAGCTCGCTCATTAAATCTTTGATACGGATATTCACTGCTGGTGAGGTTCCTTCATTTTGAAAACGAATGACGTAATGTAGATATTCGTCTATATCATCAATCAGTAGATGTTCGCCTTCAAGTACTGTTTTATCGTTTGGATCGTATGAAGAAAGTACTGTCTGATTGAGACTGTTTTGATTGTTATTCGGAGTAATATCATTCGTCAACGGTACTAGCGCAGAGAAAAAGAGCACATCATTGATATTGGTTGTTGGTGGTGGTAAAATATCAAAATTGACCGTAATACTTCTCGTTTCCCCTGGAATTAGATTTGTATAATCCCACCGAAGTAAACCTGTTGTTTGTGTAGTTGGCGGAATTGATGCAGCAGTAAAATCGAGTTTTACATCATCAAAATTAAAGTCAATTGTTCCATTGACCAATGTCGTTCCATTGTTTTCAAGTACAATAGTGTAGGCTGCTTCAAAACCTGCTATGGGAGCAATTTCAGGAATAATCACTACTGATATGTCTTCAAATGTTTCACTAAACGAAGTACAAAAATCGACTACATTCGTATTGTCAGTTCCTGTAATTGTGATGGTTGATACTGCTGGAATCGTATTGAGTAAACTTTCTGAGGCAAGGTATACATCAAAAGTACCTTCGGGCACGACTAATGAATAGTTGCCATTTTCATCTGTAAATGTGGTGTAGTAATTGATTCCGTCATACGCAACAACTTCCATGTTTTCAAAAGGAAAATCATTGTTTACATTGCAACCATCCGCATCAAAATCAAGTAAAACAGTTCCTGTAATTATGTTTGCGGTACAAGTTGCGGATGTGGTTTGACAAGGCAGACTCACATTGACCAGCGCATAGTTTGTATTGTTTGCTATGAAATTACAAATAGCAGCGCAATCATCTAAACCTGGACTACTTTGAATTCTTAATTCTCCTCCTACATTTTGTAGTGATTCCAATCCATCTAAGGAAGGAATGATTGCATTGTAAATAATTTTAAGGTCTCCAGCAACCGTATGCAAAGAAGAAAATGCATCTTCCATAGAGGTCAATCCGAATTCAATATCTCTTACGGTACAATTTCCATTGATGGTGTGCAATACCTGAAATGAAGTCGTATATGGCGCAAATTCGTCAAATTCAATATTTCCACCGATGGTTTCCAACGAGTTCATTTCAAAAGAATACGAAGCCTCTGTTTTTGGTAAATAATTTATTTTTATTGAGCCATTCATTTGGGTTAAGGAATTGATTGATACTTGACCAATTTGCGCTCCTTTATTGTAATCAATAAGTTCGTTTGGGTCAGTTGGTAAGCTTGTTGGATATTGAAAACCACTTTCTAAGATAATATCGCCTCCAATAAATGTTAAACTATTAAAGTTTATTTCTTCAATGTCAATTTCTGTAAAATTTGTTCCTGAAACGAGCAAACTTCCTCCTAGTGTTTCTAAGTTTGGATACTCTAAAGATACTTTGGTATCTATATCACCAAAAGGATATACATTTCCATATCCGTCAATTTCTATATTTCCTCCTATCGTTTTAATATTAGGTAAAGGAGGAAATTGTTGGGCTCCTTTCAAATATAAGTTTCCACCAAGGGTTTCCAATCCACTAAGTCCAGAGCGAACTGTTGCTTTATCAACAAAAATATCTCCTTCAATAGTTGTTAGGTTGTTAAGAAAATCTAATCCAATTCTTGGCAAGCCACAGGTATTAAATCCAGCAATCCGTAAATCTCCACCTATAGATGTAAAAGATGTAAATAGATTCGTTGCATTGACGGCATCTTCATATATTCGTACGCAACTGAATTTTAAGTCACGTTCTACTCTTTGAAGTTGTGTAAAACCTATAATACTACTAAAACCTATAGCTCCCATTATAAAGTCTTCTCCAATGTATTGTAAATTGTAAAATCCGTCTATTTCAACGCCACTTTTTGTTTGATTAATGCGTAAATTTCCTCCAATGGTTTCCAGACTATTAAAGCCACTTATTAATTCCAACGCGTTGCCATAACCTGGAGTTACATTTTCATCATAGTATAAGTGAATTAAATTAAAGTCACCTCCAATACTTACCAAATTGTTGAACCCAGAAATTGTATGTATGTATTCGGTCGAACCGAATCTAAACTCTCCTGAAACACTTACTAGATTCTCAAATCCATAAATTTCCGTTGGAGTACCATAATTTTCACCATAAACTACTAAGTTACCTTGTATAGAATTGATAAAATTTAATCCGCTTACATCTCTATCATCTGTATATTCAACGCCTAAACTAAATGGAAGATCTGGACATGTAGTTCCATAAGCAGCTACAAAAGCATCTATTTCTTCTTGAGTCCTTAATGACATACTTTCTGTAGGACATTGTGCGTTTACGAAATGTATACTTAAACAAACTGTAAATAGTAATCGTAATATTTTCTTCATATTTAATTTTTAAACATGGCAAAATAAATAGCCGTCATTGAATAGTTTAGCGTATTTGATTTTTTCTTTAGTGCATACAGTAATCTAGTCCGTAACAATAAGTTAAAGTACGTACGCAGTTTTTTATGAACTATGACCAAGGTCATGTATTCATTCAATTTTTTGAGTATTTCCACGGTAAGTTTTTTTATGCAATAAAGTGTACTTAGGTAGAAATGAACGCTTGTTATTTTAAACGTATTTTAGGATCGAGGTAACCATATACAATATCAACTAAAATATTGATAATTACAAACATAGAAGCAATAATTAATACCGCGCCCATGATGATTGGAAGGTCTTGACTGTTTAAAGCATCTACGATTTCTTTACCGAGTCCGTTCCAACCGAAGATGTATTCTACAAAAACAGCACCTGCCAACATGGACGCAAACCAACCTGAAATTGCCGTAATTACAGGATTGAGTGCATTTTTGACAGCATGATTTTTTATGATTTTAAATTCACTCAAACCCTTTGCTCTTGCCGTACGAATGTAATCTTGATTGAAGACTTCTAGCAATGAATTTCGCATCAACTGAATGACAACCGCCAACGGACGAATTCCCAACACGATGGCGGGCAAGATGAGATTTTTCCAGCGAATGCTGATCGATTCGCCAAAATCATCTACTTCATATAAACTTCCAGTCATGTTCAAATTGGTGAATTCGTGCAATAGAAATCCAAAAATCCACGCAAATAAAATCGCGCTAAAGAAAGAAGGAAGACTCATTCCTAGCGTACTGATGATTTGAATCATTTTGTCCACAAATGTATCTTTATACAACGCAGAAATGATTCCAAATATAATTCCCAACAACATTGCAATACTGATCGCTGCAATTGCTAAAACGACCGTATTTGGTAAGGTTTCTTTAATGACTTGCGCGACACTTTTTCCCGATTTTTGAAATGATTCACGTAAGTATGGAAACTTTAAGACTGTCGTAGTGTTTCCGATGGTGAATAGTGTTGCAGCCGAATATTTATTTTTAGCCAAATAGGTGTAATCTTCTTTTTCAGTAGAATGAAATGAGATCGGCAGTAAATCGTTGAGATAGTACGCATATTGCGTTAACACAGGTTTGTCGAAACCGTATTTCTTCTTCACGATGACAACTTGTTCCTCTGTTTGGTTTTGCCCAAGCATCATTTTTGCAGGATCGCCCGGCAAAATATTAAACAAGAAAAAAATCACGGTCACAACACCGAAAAGCGTTAAAAAGGCATAGCCAATTTTATGTAATATGTATCTTCCCAAAGATTGTTTTTAGAGTTTTATAGTGTCAAAATCGTTGTAATGTTTTTTGTCGGTAATGGTCCCTTTTTCTACTTTTAAAACTCCTGGATTGGAGCGAACAATGGTTTTTAAGGCAGTTTCGTCGGTTAAATAGAAATCAAAATTAAATTTCATCAAGGTTGATAAGTCTTTTAAATCTTCAGGATCCGCAGACGATACACCAATAACTTTGTAACCTGCGTCAATCGCTTTGTCCGTAAACGTTTTTACTTTCGAAAAACCAGCATCTTCTGCTTTATCCAAATTATACATAATCACCATAATGAGTTTTTCTTCTTCCATCATCATTTCCGTAACATCACCATCATCCATACTTTCAATGGCAAAATCGTGAATTGGTGGTTCGTAGCCTTCTTCTACAACTTCACTTCGTATCGTTTTGTAGGTTCCGCCTTCAACTTTTGGCTGTTCGCCAATCTTATCGGTAACAACTTCCACTTCGTCTCCATCCACATCAAAAACCCAAATATATTTAAAAACTGGTCGTGGTGCATCTGGCGGAACGGTCATTCCATCCATAATGTTTGCGCCAATTTTATACGGTCTAAAGTCAAATGTTGGCAAATGATTCAGCACATGTCTTCCAAAGAAAATACATGCCAATAAACTTACTGTCGCAATGGCGATGCTTACTTTGTTGGAAACAATAGGTTTGATATGTTTGATTCCCATGAAAAGAATTAAGATTGCAACTAACAGAATGATATCTTTCCAAAAGCTTTCCCAAGGCGTCAATTTCCAAAAATCGCCAAAACAACCACAATCGGTTACTTTATTGAAATAGGCCGAATAGAAGGTTAAAAACGTGAAGAACACAATTAATCCTAACAAACTCCAAAGTACTGGTTTTTTAAACAAACTTAGTAAAATCATGACACCGAGAATCACTTCTAGGATGACTAAAAAAACAGCCATCCACAACGCATACGGTGACAAAAATTCGAGATTTAGCACGTCTTCCGCAAAATAATCTGTCAATTTGAATGAAAACCCAACAGGATCATTCAGCTTGATAAATCCTGAAAAAATAAACAATCCGCCCACAAAAATTTGACAAGCAATCGTAAGGATTTTTCCATAGATGGTATTGAAAAAAATAACTTTTTGTTGTATGATTTGCTGCCAAATCGACGTTGCTTTTTCGGGTTGTGAAGCTCCTGTTTTTTCCATGTGATCGTTTTGTAATTGTCAACGCATTTTCAATAGACTTCCTTGTGTTTTTATTGTGCGATGCGTTAAATTTTATGTAAATTTCGTCCAAAATTACCAATTTATAAAAAGAAAAGGACATAACTTCATTTTAAAGGTATTTATGTATGCAAAGTATAAACTGTAATGGACATTTAGTATCACTAGAAACCCCAAAAGTGATGGGAATTTTGAATGTGACACCTGATTCTTTTTATGATGGTGGCAAGTTTAAAAATCCGAAAAGCATATTGGCGCAGGTTGAAAAAATGTTGACTGATGGCGCAACTTTTGTAGATGTTGGCGCATACAGTTCGCGACCAAATGCACCGCATGTTTCGTTGGAAGAAGAAAAGAAACGCTTGTTGCCGATTTTGGAATTGATTTTACAGGAATTTCCAAACACGATACTGTCAATTGATACTTTTCGTAGTGAAGTGGCGAAAGCTGCCATTGATTTGGGTGCTGCGATGATTAATGATATTTCTGCGGGAAATTTGGATGAACACATGATGCAAACTGTTGGAAAACTTGGTGTTCCATATATTATGATGCACATGCAAGGCACACCGAAAACCATGCAAGAAAATCCTAGGTATGAAAATGTGGTGAAAGATATTTTGCAAGAACTTTCAGAAAAAATTGCGGTAGCACGATCGCATAATATTAACGATCTCATTGTTGATCCTGGTTTTGGTTTTGGAAAAACCATTGCACATAATTATGCTATTTTAAGCGATTTGAAGCTTTTTTCCTTCTTGGATTGTGCCGTATTAGCGGGCGTTTCCAGAAAATCTATGATTTATAAAGTGTTAGCAACAACTCCGCAAGAAGCACTAAACGGAACTTCTGTGTTACATACAATTGCCTTACAAAATGGTGCTTCCATTATACGCGTGCATGATGTGAAAGAAGCTGTGGAATGTGTAAAGTTGGTAGGAATGGTTGGTTAGCTGTTAGCTGTTAGCTGTTAGCTGTTAGCTGTTAGCTGTTAGCTGTTAGCTGTTAGCTGTTAGCTGTTAGCAAAAATACTTTTTCATTTTAGGTTTAGCGTTTTACATTTTAAATTCATTATTCATTATTCGTCTTTTTGAAGTTTCTCAATTCTCAATACGAACCTCTCAATGCTTATAAACAGTTCAACTTCTTAGCCTTTGTCACGAATTCACGAATGACTTTATAATTACTCTTTCCATAATGTATTCGAATTTTATGTTTTTCTTAAAAAAAAATTAAACATTTAGCATTCAACATTTTAAAACTGTTAATTACCCTGTAAAAAAAACTGTCTGAGATAAATTCTCAAACAGTTTTCATTTTTTCAAACTACATCCTAAAAGTCAAAACAGAAGCAACATTGTACTTCTGCGCAGTGATGTCCACAATCGAAACAGGCTCCATTGCTATAGCATTTTGCGCGTCCTCCGTTGATTTTGTGTTGTTGTGCTTTTTCAATTTCTGAAACTCCATTTATTTTTAAGATCTTGTGTAACATGTTATAAAGTTTTTTGTTAATAATTTTTAAGGTAAGAATTCTCTTTATTAAATAGTTACGGTTTCACCATAGAAGTTTTTAAGTTTCTACTTGAAAACATACACTTATAAACTTCAATTTTTGTTTTTTGTCAATTTGTTTTTTTGAAGTTTCTCAATACTCAATTCGAATCACACCATTGAGTAAAGTCTCTCGACTTTGTAACTTTTACAACTTTACAACTACCATCACACGCGATAAAACTTCACATTTAGTATTTTACATTCTAAATTTTGTTATTTTTACTCAATTCTATAGGAAACACGCACATTGGACTTTTTTGGATTCTTAAATTTTGGACTGTTAGACTTCATCGAAATTATTCTCGTTGCCATACTTTTATACTATGTATATAAATTGGTAAAAGGAACGGTAGCTATTAATATTTTTGTGGGAATTGTGATCATTTTTGTGGCTTGGAAGATTACTGAAGCACTAGAAATGAACGTGTTAAGCAATATTTTTGGCGAATTTATTGGTGTTGGAATTATTGCATTATTCATTGTATTTCAACAAGAAATTCGAAAGTTTTTATTAATGATTGGCACCACCAACTTTGCTGCAAAACGCAGTTTTGTGAAGCACTTTCGATTCTTAAAACAAGATGCAAATATTGACACAGACGTAGCAGCTATTTTAAAAGCATGCACAAAAATGTCCGCCACAAAAACGGGAGCTATTATTTTAATTGAACGTAACAATTCTTTAGAATTTGTCAAAGATTCTGGCGATACTATGGGAATGGACGTCAATGTACCAACGCTGGAAAGTATCTTCTTCAAAAACAGTCCACTGCATGATGGCGCCATTATTATTGAAGGAAATCGCGTTACAGCAACACGCGTTATTTTACCAGTTTCTAAATCGACCATGATTCCACAACGTTTTGGCTTGCGACACAGAGCCGCTTTTGGAATTACTGAAAAAACAGATGCATTGGCATTAGTGGTTTCTGAAGAAACGGGACAAGTTTCGTATATCCGCGATGGCGAATTTGTATTGTATGAAGATATGGAAACACTGGAAGAAATGCTACAAAAGGATTTGAGTTAATTACTTTCTACCTTAATTATTACACCGCTTCCTGCTGAATAAATTGTACTTCGTATAAGTTTTTATAATATCCGTTTTCAATTTGTAACAATTCGTCGTGCGAACCTTTTTCAACAATTTTACCCGCATCCATCACAATAATGGTATCTGCTTTTTTAATTGTTGCCAATCGGTGAGCAATCACAATGGACGTTCTTCCTTTGGTGATGGTATCTGTAGCATTTTGAATGAGTTGTTCTGAATATGAATCGACAGACGAAGTGGCTTCATCCAAAATTAAAATTCTAGGATTGGTCACAAATGCACGTAAGAATGAAATTAATTGTCGCTGCCCTGAAGAAAGCATGCCGCCACGTTCTTTTACATTGTAATCGTAATTGTTTGGCAAACTCATAATGAACTCATGTACGCCAATTTGTTTTGCCGCTTTTTCAACCGTTTCACGACTGATCTCAGGGTTTTGTAAGGTGATATTGTTGAGAATGGTATCTGCAAATAAAAATACATCTTGTAAAACCACCGCTATTTTTTCACGCAAAGCCGCCAATTTTACATCTTTAATATCAATACCGTCAATAGCAATTGTTCCGGAATCTATTTCGTAAAAACGATTCAATAAGTTGATAATGGTAGATTTTCCTGCTCCTGTTGCGCCCACAATGGCAACAGTTTGCCCTTGTTGTACGTCAAACGAAATTCCATGCAATACTTCTTCGCCTTCTACATACGAAAAACGCACACCCTTAAATGTTAAATTTCCTTTGATGTTTAACGAAGCCGTTTCTCCTGCATCTTCAATTTGACTATCGGTGTCTAAAATATCAAAAATACGTCCTGCCGCAACCATTCCCATTTGTAAGGTGTTGAATTTGTCTGCGATTTGTCGTAATGGTCTAAACAACATGCCAATCATCATGATAAATGCGACCACATTCCCCAATTCTGCAGAACCTTCCGTGCCTAATTCCGTCGTTACGATTGTTGCTGACATCAATCCGCCATACCACACAATCAAACCTACGGCAATGGAGTTTGCCAAATCGGGAATTGGAAAGAAAATGGAGTTATACCAAATCGTTTTTAACCAACCTTTTTTATGTTTCTCGTTAATTTCTTTAAAGTTTTTGTATTCTGTTTCTTCTCTTGAGAATAATTGTACGATTTTCATTCCCGTGACACGTTCTTGCACAAAGGAATTGAGATTGGAAATTTGCGCACGTACTTCTTCAAACGCTGATTTCATGGCTTTTTGAAATACGCGTGTCGCATAAATAATTAAAGGTAAAATCGCAAAGACAATGATGGATAATTTCCAACTGAGCCACAGCATTACGCCCATGACTACGAGCATTTTCAACAAGTCTGCAATAATGACAAATAATCCTTGACTAAAAATACTAGCAATCGTTTCAATATCACTTACTGCTCTAGTGACCAAACGTCCTACAGAAGATTTGTCGTAATACGCCATCTTGAACCGCAGCATGTGATTGAATAATTTTCTTCGAATGTCTTTTATGATACTTTGTCCGAGCCAGTTTGCATAAAACACGAATAAAAACTGAAAAATTACTTCCAGCATTAAAACGCCCAACATGAATAAAATGTACATGAGCAAGCCTTCTTTGTCTTTCGTGACGATGTAATCATCTACTGTAATTTTCAGTAAAACAGGACGCGCCACCGCGAATACAGACAGTAATACTGCTGCAATTGCTACAAAATACAAGGTGATTTTATAGGGATTTGTATAGGTCAATAAGCGTTTAAAAAGACCAAAATCAAATACTGTTCCTGTTACTTTAGCCATTGATTGTAAAGGTTTCTGCTGGATATGTTACCGCGGTTAAATATAAGGCTTTTCCAGGTACCGAAGTGCCTGCGTTATTTCGATCTCTCGATGCTATGATTTGTTTAAATTCTGATATGCTTAATTTCCCCAATCCGACATCCAAAAGCGTTCCTACAATGGCGCGTACCATGTTTCTCAAGAAACGATCGGCACGAATGGTGAATACCAATAGTTCATTTTTTTGTTCCCAAACGGCTTTTTCAATCTTACAGATATAGGTTTTTACGTCTGTATGTGTTTTGGAAAAACATTTAAAATCGTTGTACTTGAACAATTCTTTTGCCGCTTCATTCATCAAAGGTACATTTAGTGGTTTGAAAACGAAGTGTGCCGATTGATTGTGAAATGGATTTTTTTGTGTGACGATCCAATATTCGTACGTTCTGCCTGTAGCATCAAATCGCGCATGAGCGTCTTTGTGAACTTGATGAATTTCCTGAATAGCAACATCTTTTGGTAAAAACGAATTCAATTTGAACGTTAATTCAGTGGCATGAAACGCAATTTCTGTGTCAAAATGTGCATACATTTGTTTGGCATGCACGCCTGCATCTGTTCGTCCTGCGCCTACAATTGAAATTTCTGATCGCAATAAGACAGACAAGGCTTTTTCAATCACTTCTTGTACCGAAATGGCATTCGGTTGATTTTGCCAACCGTGATAATTTTCGCCATTATAAGAAAGTTCAATGAAGTATCTCAAGGTAATATTTGCTACTTTTGTTTCAGACTGACAAAGATAAGTTTTAATTCATTAGTTTACACGAATTCGTAATTATTTAGCAAAGTTTTAAGGAGAAATTTCATGAAGAAAATTTTACTGTTATCCGATACACATAGTCATATTGATGATCACATTTTAAAGCATGTCAACTATGCGGATGAAGTATGGCACGCGGGCGATATTGGCGATTTGTCTGTAACAGATACAATTCAGAAATTAAAACCATTGCGCGGTGTGTATGGCAATATTGATAATGATAAAGCGCGCATGGAATTTCCGGAACACAATCGTTTTATGTGTGAAGGTGTCGATGTTTGGATGACACATATTGGCGGTTATCCAAATAAATACAATGTGCGTGTGCGTGATGAAATTCGAAAAAATCCGCCACAGTTGTTTATTTGCGGACATTCGCATATTTTGAAAGTGATGTTTGATAAGAAGTTAAATTTATTGCACATGAATCCTGGCGCGTGCGGAAAACATGGTTTTCATAAAGTACGTACCATGTTGCGTTTTGTGATTGATCAAGATAAAATTAAGGATTTAGAGATTATTGAATTAGCAAATCGGTATTCATAAATAAACCCCAACAAAAATGCTGAGGTTTGTATTGTTTAGTAGGTAGAATGCAGTTAACTTAATCCGCTTAGAATCGCATTTGAATACGCTTCTGGATCGTTTCCACATTTTTCAAAATCGTCGTATAGCCAAATAAATCCACCTGTGATTTTATCTTTTTTCCACTTTGTGAATTGACTTTGTATTTGTTTTGGATCCATTCCTTGTGTACAACCATCGCCGTGCTTGCACCATAATCCTGGATCAATAAAACCTGCGGCATCAAAACTTTTGCCCATTGCTGCTTGTAAAGGATCAATCCAATCTTTTTTCACTCTTCCAATATTGTACGCGCCACCAGCATAACATTGTAAATTAAATCCTGTTACCAATCCTGGATTACTTTCTTCCAAACATTGTAAACAGTTGATCCAAAATGGACTGTTGGTATATGGACAAAATGTAATTTCTTCAAATCCAATTGTTGCCAACATGCGACTAAATCTTGTAATTGTGTTGATATTGTAGTTTCCTTCATCATCATAATCAATTCCATCAATTGCAGGAATCACATGGCGTAAAGTTTCAAAGTTTCTATACAAAATACTTGAAGGTCCATCGCCTTGTGTATTAAGCAAATTCATGATATGATAGAAATCATTAGTTTCCCAACCACCAATTGAAAACAAGATTCTGTTGATACTTCCACCTTCTTTTACTTTTTCTAATGCTTCTCCCCAAGATGGATCGCCCACATACTGACCGTTAGAGATAATAAGTGTATCGTTGTAAGCTAAATCGCCATTTGGTCGAACGTGAATCGCCCAGCAGACTAATGTTGTAAACCCAGATCGACTAATTGTTGGCAATGCAGAGTCTGGTCCTGGATAAAAAGGTCCGCCTCCATAAATTGATGCTGTAAGTCCCATAATTTAAGTGTTTTATATTAGGTTAATAAGTTTCGTAAACCTACAATCGTTTCGAAGAATATTTTAACGTGTTTTTGTTGATTTTTAGATTCGCGTATTTTTACTTGGTAAATGATGTCATTAAAAAAATTGACATAAAAAAAACTCCAAAGTTTTGACACTTTGGAGTTTTACGCACTAAGATTACTAAGATGTTAGGTTTATCGCAGTCGATCTACAGATTTTACAAGGTCTTCATCCTTTTTAATAGCTCGGTTAGCGAGCACTAATAAAACGATAGAAACAAAAGGAAGAATTACCCCAATACCTTTCTCAGAAATGTTTTCCATCTCTCCAGATAAATTTAGCATTCGATATACAAATATCCCTAATAAAATAAGGTGAAATAAGATGTTGAAACGATTCAACACAAATTGTAATTTTCTATTTTTAAATAAAAAGATCGCGATCAAAGCCAACACAGCAGAACCCATAAACAATCCTACATATAAAAGATCGTCTTTTGCAAAAACATCTCCTCCTTTTTCTAATGTGTATATATTGAATACAAATGACAAACCGCCCGCAACGATGACGACTAATATCATATATAAAGTTTGTATTCTTTGAATCATGTCTTAAAATTGGATGACAAAAATAATAGTTCTTTTCATAAAATACTATTTTGTTTATTAAAATAAATTTGTATTATTGCATAGATAATACTTAATCTATTGTTACTAATAGATTTACACACTTCTTACGAGTACTATCGCTCATTTTTTCAAAAAACAATTCATTACAAGCCAATACATGTTAGAAATTTCAGAATTAAAAAGTAAAAAACTACCTGAATTACAGGAAATTGCTAAGGCATTAGCCGTTCCAAAATATAGGACTTTAAAGAAATTAGACTTAATTTATAAGATATTAGACCTTCAAGCTAGCAATCCTGAGTCTGTTGCACCAATCACAAAAGCTGAACCGAAAACGGAAGATACTGTACCAAAGCGAAAACGTATTAAGAGAGATGCTAATCAAAGATCTGATAAACCAGCAACTCCAACGCAAGCAACTCCTCCTCAAACAAAGCCAGCCCAAACTACTCCAGAAAAACCTAACACACAGGCTCCTAAACAAAATAAACCAGCGCGCAAGACTACAGATAAGAATCAAAAAAATACGCCTACACAAGCAAAAAAAGAGGAAGTTAAGAAGCCTGGAAATGATGCTCCCGATACAAATAAAAGCAATAATTCCAATTCAAATAACAACAATAAAAATACCAACAAGCCACAACAGCAGAATAAAAATAAGAAAGATCATTCGCAACAAAGTAATAAACACAAGAAAGATCATTCACATAAAAATAACGGGAATAAAGATCAGCGTAATCGCTACCGCGAGCCAGATTTTGAGTTCGACGGCATTATTGAAAGTGAAGGTGTCTTAGACATCATGCAAGATGGATATGGCTTTTTAAGATCGTCCGATTATAATTATTTATCTTCTCCAGATGATATTTATGTATCGCAATCGCAAATTCGCTTGTTCGGATTGAAAACTGGAGATACGGTATTAGGGATTGTACGTCCGCCAAAAGAAGGCGAAAAATATTTCCCTTTAATTAAGGTAAGTAAAATTAACGGTATGGATCCACAAGTAGTCAGAGACCGTGTTGCTTTTGAGCATTTAACACCTTTATTTCCAGATGAGAAATTTAATTTAGCAGAACGCCAAAGTACAATTTCTACACGTATTATGGATTTATTCTCTCCTATCGGGAAAGGACAAAGAGGAATGATAGTGTCGCAACCAAAAACAGGTAAAACTATGTTGCTGAAAGATGTTGCCAACGCTATTGCAGCAAATCATCCTGAAGTATATCAAATTGTTTTACTAATTGACGAACGTCCAGAGGAAGTTACAGACATGCAACGTAATGTAAAAGGCGAAGTAATTGCTTCTACGTTTGACAAAGAAGCAACAGATCACGTAAAAGTGGCAAACATCGTTTTGGAAAAAGCGAAACGTTTGGTAGAATGTGGACATGACGTTGTTATTTTATTAGATTCAATTACACGATTGGCAAGAGCGTACAATACAGTACAACCAGCTTCTGGAAAAATATTAAGTGGTGGTGTAGATGCAAATGCACTTCACAAACCAAAACGTTTCTTTGGAGCGGCTCGAAATATTGAAGGTGGCGGTTCTTTATCGATCATTGCGACTGCATTGACCGAAACTGGATCTAAAATGGATGAGGTAATTTTTGAAGAATTTAAAGGAACTGGTAACATGGAACTTCAACTGGATCGTAAGATTTCCAATAGAAGAATTTTCCCTGCAATCGACCTTACTTCTTCAAGCACACGTAGAGACGATTTATTGCTGGATGAAAGTACCATTCAGCGTATGTGGGTAATGCGCAAATATTTGGCAGATATGAATCCTGTAGAAGCAATGGAATTCATTAACCAACGTATCAAACAAACTAGAAACAATGAAGAATTTCTAATCTCTATGAATGGATAGTTAATTAGGAAAAGATTTACATACAAAAAAGCTGCTCGAATAAAATATTGAGCAGCTTTTTTATTTTTGAAATTTCATTAAAATATGAAACACAAAAAAACCCCAATACTATTGGAGTTTTCGATATTTGATAAGTAAATATTCTTTCTTAAAGCGTATTTACGTGCTTTGCCAATTTTGACTTTAAATTAGCCGCTTTATTATCATGAATGATATTACGCTTTGCTAATTTGTCAATCATAGAAGTTACACTTGTTAATAAAGTTTCAGCTTCTTTCTTATCTGTAACTGATTTTAACTTCTTAATAGCGTTACGAGTCGTTTTGTGCTGATATCTATTTCTTAGACGCTTTGTCTCGTTACTTCTGATTCTTTTTAATGCTGACTTATGATTTGCCATCTCTTTTCTTAATTATCTTTTTAAAACTTAGTGTTTCGTAGCCCGTAGGGGATTCGAACCCCTGTTACCAGGATGAAAACCTGGCGTCCTAACCCCTAGACGAACGGGCCATCATTTTTCAATGAGGATGCAAATTTAAATTATAATTTCAAACTTGCAAAAAAAACTTTCAGAAAATTTGTAGCCCGTAGGGGATTCGAACCCCTGTTACCAGGATGAAAACCTGGCGTCCTAACCCCTAGACGAACGGGCCATTATTTCTGTTAGCGGATGCAAAAATACAACTATTTTTATATGCTCCAACTATTTTTAAAAGTTTTTTTACTTTTTTCAATATGCTTTCGCGAATAAAACTCGTTTAGCAGATTTCTGACCCGAATATACACATTTTCCTTCTTCTTCCAAAGCATCTAATGGAATACATCGAATAGTAGCTTTGGTAAGTTCTTTTATTTTATTTTCAGTCGCAGCCGTACCATCCCAATGTGCTGAAACGAAACCACCTTTATTTTCAATCACCTCTTTAAATTCTTCAAAAGTATTGACCACTGTAGTGTTTTCATCTCTGTAATTCTTCGCATTATTGAATAAATCTTCTTGAATGGTCTCCAAAAGACTCAACACAGTCTCCACGGCATCTTCTTGCGCTATGGATTGCTTTTGAAAAGTATCTCTACGTGCAATTTCAAGCGTTCCGTTTTCTAAATCACGTGCGCCTATCGCAACACGCAGTGGAACTCCTTTTAATTCCCACTCTGCAAATTTTGCGCCTGGACGCAAGGTATCTCTTTTATCAAATTTTATAGAAACTCCTTTCTCTTTTAGCTGTGCTGAAATTTCTCCTACTTTTGCCGCAATAGCTTCAAACTGCTCTTCATTCTTATAAATAGGCACAAATACGACTTGAATTGGTGCTAGTTTTGGAGGCAGTACCAATCCAGCATCATCACTGTGTGTCATGATCAATCCACCCATCAATCTTGTGGAAACTCCCCAAGAAGTCGCCCATACCAATTCTTGCTTCCCCTCTTTCGTTACATACTTTACATCAAAAGCTTCTGCAAAATTTTGTCCTAAAAAGTGAGAAGTTCCTGCTTGCAATGCTTTTCCATCCTGCATCAATGCCTCAATCGTATAGGTGTCTAATGCACCTGCAAAACGTTCGCTTTCAGTCTTTGCTCCTTTTACAACAGGCATTGCCATAAACTCTTCTGCAAATTCAGCATATACTTTTTGCATTAGTAATGATTCTGCTACAGCTTCTTCTTTAGTGGCATGTGCCGTATGACCTTCTTGCCATAAAAACTCAGCAGTTCTTAAAAATAAACGCGTACGCATTTCCCAGCGTACTACATTTGCCCATTGATTAATTAAAATAGGCAAATCTCTATAAGATTGAATCCAATTTTTGTATGTATTCCAAATAATGGCCTCACTCGTTGGACGCACAATTAGTTCTTCTTCTAACTTAGCATTCGGATCCACCATCAGCTTCCCTGGCTTATCTGGATTATTTTTCAATCTATAATGTGTAACAACAGCACACTCTTTTGCAAAGCCTTCCGCATTCTTCTCTTCTGCCTCAAAGAGACTTTTAGGAACAAATAATGGAAAGTACGCATTTTCATGTCCCGTTTCTTTGAACATTTTATCTAATTGCGCTTGCATTTTTTCCCAAATGGCATACCCGTATGGCTTAATGACCATGCAACCTCTAACCGCTGAGTTTTCAGCTAAATCAGCCTTTACAACAAGTTCATTATACCATTTTGAATAATCCTCAGATCTCTTTGTTAATTTCTTGCTCATTCTTAGTAGTTTGGCACAAATGTTGTGATTATGTTAAATAAAAAATAGTTTCGACAAAACTAACTATTTTTGTATTGTTCAACAATTAATTTTAGGAGATATGCGTATAACATACTATTTAAAAGACAACATAAAGGCTATACATATTTTAGCTATAACTTTTTTGACACTAACATCATGTGGTACATACCAGCAAGCTACATACGATGATGGAATTTATGGTTCTGGTGAACAAAGAGCAGAAACGCCTGCAGTTGTTGAAGATAGTAATGAATCAAACAGTGCATATCAAAACTATTTTGAACAAAAATCCTTTGAAGCTGAAGATCGCTACGGTGACATTTTTACAGATGTTGACTCCTATTCAAGTCAAGGCGATGTTGAACCGCAAACAGAGACAGATGTTGACGCAATCGGATATAATGAAAGCTATTCTCCTTGGGGTGAAACCGCTGACGATATCACCATAAATGTGTATGGTGGTAATCAATTTGGTTGGAGCAACTGGGGCTGGGGCTGGAACAACTGGGGCTGGGGCTTTGGTGGAGGCTGGGGCTGGAATAACTGGGGCTGGAACCGTTGGGGTTGGGGTCTTGGTTGGAATGGCGGCTGGGGTCCTGGATTTGGCTGGGGCTGGAACAACTGGGGTTGGGGCTTTGGCGGAGGCTGGGGCTGGAATAATTGGGGATGGAACGGATGGCGTTCTCCTTATTATGCTTTCAACAGAGGAAGAAGAGGCTATGCAAATAGAGTGTTAGCAAATAGAAGAGCTAATTATTACTCTAGAACCACCAATAGAAATGGCAATCGTTATTCTACAAATCGTTCTTCAAGAAGAGGGAATACAAATGCAAGAAATTCGAGAAACTCAAGAAATACAAGAGCCACACGCAATACTCGAAATACCAGAAATACGAGAGCCACACGAAACACTCGTAATACTCGAAACACAAGAGCGACTAGATCTACAAGAACACGAAACAATGGCGTTAGATCTAACTTCAACAGTAGAGCAAGAAGTTCTAGCAGTCCTTCAAGATCATCAGGAGGTTCTATGAGGTCATCTGGTGGTAGCATGCGATCTAGCGGAGGTTCTCGCGGCGGCGGCGGAAGACGAGGCGGAAGAAGATAATACCTTATAAAAAAATATATTTATCCCTAAAAATAACACTATACTAAATTATGAAAAAAGTATTCATACTATTCATGGTCATGCTTTCTATGTCCATAAGTTATGCCCAAGATATAAATGATGTTGTTCGGTATTCTACTGAAAATTTGAATGGAACAGCACGTTTTAGAGCCATGAGTGGAGCCTTTGGAGCTCTTGGAGGTGATTTCTCAGCATTTTCAATAAACCCAGCGGGTTCGGCAGTTTTCAGTACTAGTGAAGTCACGATTTCACTAAGTAATTACAACAATGATAATGACGCATCCTATTTTGGAACACGTTCAAATGCCAACGATTCAGAATTTGATTTGAACCAAGCTGGAATTGTGTTTGTATTTAATGATATTGCAAATAGTGATTGGCGAAAAATATCTTTAGGATTGAATGTGCAAAATAATAATAATTTTTACAATAACTATTTTGCCACAGGAACAAATCCAACAAGAGGTATTGCAGACTATTTTGTTTCGTTTGCAAACGGACAAGCTTTAGGCGATATAGCACAATTTCCAGGAGAAACCGATACCGATACGTATTTGTTTTTAGGTGAAAACTTTGGTTTTGGGGCTCAGCAGGCATTTTTAGGATACGAAGGATTTGTGATTAATCCTGCCACTGATGATGATAGCAATACCATTTATACCTCAAATGCAGATTACTCAAACGGTGCTATTCAAGATTATATAGTACAAACTTCAGGATTTAACAGAAAATACACTTTTAACATAGCCACTCAATACAAAGATAATTTGTATTTAGGGTTAAATGTCAACTCACATGACGTTGATTATCGCGAACGCAGAGTACTAGTTGAAACTCCTGTAAACTCTGATTCTGGATTGCAATATGCAGAATTTTCTAACGAATTATATACGTATGGAGTTGGGATTTCTTTTCAAGCTGGTGCTATCTTAAAATTACAAAATATTCGCTTAGGTGGTTCGTATCAGTCGCCGACATGGTATCGCTTAAATGATGAGCTTATTCAAGGATTAAGTACAGACTTCAGAAATCCAGGAAATCCAACTGAAATCTTGCGAAGAGATATTTTTCCAAATGTAGTCAATGTTTATAGAGAACATAGAATTGTCACTCCGGGAAGTTTAACAGGTAGTTTTGCATATATTTTTGGTAAAAAAGGATTGATCAGTTTTGATTACTCTTTAAAAGATTATGCAAACGCAAAATTACGTCCAACTAATGATTTTATTGATGCAAACAATGATATTGACAATCAATTACAAGCTGCATCTACTTATAGAATTGGTGGGGAATATAGAATCAATCAATTTAGCTTACGCGGTGGGTATCGCTTTGAACAAAGTCCATTCCAAGACAATTCAACTGTTGGAGACTTAGAAGGGTATTCTTTAGGAATAGGATATAATTTTGGAAGTTTAAGTTTTGATTTAGCGTATGATAGAAGCGAACAAGCTCTTAATCCACAACTATTACAAGCAGGCTTAGTTGACCGAGCAAATATTAATAATATAAATTCAAACGTCACCTTCTCAGTAACGTTTAAACTATAAAAGTAACATTATCATAACCGATTAATGTACCTCTAAAACCTCATTATTGCAATGAGGTTTTTTCTTTTTCTCTTTTTTGATTGATTTTGATGAGATTTTTTAGAAGCTTAAAATAATTTCAATTTGTTTGAAACTACATAGATTCAATGAGAACTCTTCTTCTACTCTGCTCCATTTTCTGGATAGTTAAGTTATACCAATTCTACTATAAAATGCGATGTATAGAATTAAAATTAGTTTTCGCTTATTCGAGACATAAAATCAAAGTATAGCCTTAGCTATAGTTTTATTTTATAACGCAGAAGAAGTAGAAAAATAAATTAATTATTAGCTGCAGATTATAGTAGAATTGGTATAACTCTGTATTTGAAATGATAAAAGATGTAGTATGAAAAATCGAAATTTCAACTTTTCAAACTACATCTTTTTGAGATATTTTTATATGTTGTATGATAAATTATCTCTTCAAAGTAAAATGATTGATAAATTCTTTTGGTGTTCCATCGAATGGATCTACATATTCTACTCTAAACCAGTAGTCCTGTGATGGCATTGGAGATCCGTTAAAGGTTCCATCCCATCCCTGTCCTGCGGGACTGATTTGTTTTAAGAGTTTTCCATACCTGTCAAAGATATAAATCTTTGCTCCTGGCTGATTTCTCAGTCCTATGATGTTCCACGTTGGGTTGTACTCATCTCCGTTTGGAGTGAAGAATTCCATGTAATCAATCAGTTCAAAGGTGCGAATCAGCTCCCCACAACCATTGGTGTCTCTCACCGTTACCGTGTGTTCGCCTGGCGTGAGATCAAAGAACTCTCCTAAGCCTTGCCACCCTCCGTCATCTAATTGGTATTCATAGATGCCCGAACCGCCTGTTGCTGTGGCAATCACATTGTGCGTATCGGCAAAGGCTGGTGTGGTAATCTGAATATCTAGCGTTGCTGGCGCTGAAGATGCCTCATAGGTCACACTGTCGCTATAGCTACAGTTGGTCTCTGGAAAGTTTCCATCGGTAATTACCAAACTATAGGTTCCTGCCGTAGTTACTGCCACCGTTGGTGTGTTTTCTATTCCATTAGGAGTATTCCAAAGATAGATGTATCCTGCACCTAAATCTACCCCAATCATCGGTCCCTCATCGGTCGTGCCTGTGGTTGCATCCACACATAAGATATCATCTGCTGGCAGGGTGAATACAGGTAATGGATTCACCTGCAAGCTCACCATTACTGGATCAGACAGACAGCCTGTAATGGTCTGTCTTACCCTTGCAAAGAGCATCAAGCTATCTACATCTTCACTGTTGATATACATTGTAGGATCTACAATGGCATTGATATCATCTGCTGCATCTGCTGCCGTGGTGTAGTAAGACACCTCCATGTTTAACTGTCCACCAATGATCGTGGCATCTAAACTAGTCAGATCAAAGGTGGCAATGAGTTGATTGCTCTCATCAGTAGCACACTCCTGATAGGTCGTTGGTGCCGTTGCCGTTGGAATCGGTTCTACCGTAAGGTCGACACTGGCGATGTTGTTGCTATTGAAACAGCCTGTGGCAGTATTCTCCACTCGGATAAAGACTGTATCTGGTTCGCCCATATTCTCATATCCATCCACAAGTGCCGCTGTGCCTGCTAAAGCATCTGCCGCTGTTGGGTGATAGGTTACTGTAAAGTCTGCTAACATCTGTGGCGCGGTCAGTAGGTCTAACGAAGCCGTTACATCGTCCCATATAAATTGTCCCACATTGTCAGTGTCATACTCACAAAAGATATAACTGAATGTCATACTGGTCAGTGCTGGGAGTGGATGTACAATTACTGGTAATTCTACCACCTTGTAACACGGTTCCATATTGCTATCTATTTGTATATCACTCTGTACTCTTACGTAGATGATCACCTGTCCGTTTTCATTGGCTGTTGCCATGTCTACCGCAAACATGGTTGGATCTACTATCGGATTGGTATTCGCCACTGCATCTACCTCAGTGGTATGGTAGCTGACAGTGACATTGC
This sequence comes from Kordia sp. SMS9, assembly GCF_003352465.1. Taxonomy (NCBI): domain Bacteria; kingdom Pseudomonadati; phylum Bacteroidota; class Flavobacteriia; order Flavobacteriales; family Flavobacteriaceae; genus Kordia; species Kordia sp. SMS9. Next base: position 5,252,252 of record NZ_CP031153.1, read on the forward strand.
CTTCATTGTTGACAATCTCTGCCTGTGCCTGTGTTAGATCAAAGATTAAAATACCGTTGGTCGCATCACCATCCGTGTCATCATCACATGCCTCTAAAGGTGTTGGCGTGGTGTTTGGCGTTGGAATTGGAAGCACACGAAGAAGCATTCTGGTATCCGTGGTACATCCTGCGGCATTGGTAGCCACAATGATGATCTCCTGTAAGTTCATTGTGTTTTGATACGCCGTTGGATCCGCAATTGGAATATCTGCGGCAAAGTCTGCATCACTAGCATAGTATGTCAGTGTCAAAGAGGTATCTCCATTGGTAATCTCATCATATTTATCTGTTAGATCAAAGGTGCTGATCTCATCACTCTCATCACCACTCTCTAAATCATCACAGAGGGAGAAAGGTTGTGGCGTGACAATCACCGGTGGTGGCACCACAAGCAGGTCAAAGCTTCCGATGGCATAACAAGCGGTCGTGTTATCTTCTAAACGTACCCAAATGGTTTGTTGATTTGGAGTGATATTGATGTAATCGGTAAGATTTACAATTGGTGACAGATCATCAATCGCATCTTGTTCACTCTCGTGATAGGTCAGTGTAAGGTTACTCGTGTCTTGAGCTGCAAAGATTTCTGCCTGTGTCTGGGTTAAATCAAACATCGCAATCCCATCCAAGCTATCCGCAGCATCACATACCTCTAAGTCTTCTATTTCAATAGGTACTATTGGAATGGGAATGATGTTGATTTGTAATGGTGTCACTGTAAAACAGCCAGTAACAGTATTGGTTGCCAATACATAGATAGTTTGACTGTCCATGATGATATTTGTATACGGACTGCTAAGTGCATTTATGTTGTTATTGGCATCCGTTTCTGTCTCATGGAAGGTGTAGATCACATCTGGTTCATTGTTGATAATCGCAGCGACTAGCGCAGCTAAATCTGTCGCTACAAAACCGTCATTGTCATCATCACAGGTCTCTGCTAGGAGCATCCCGTTTGGATCAAGGGTAGGACTTGGAAGTGGATTTACCGAGATGTTAAAGCTAATGGTACTTTGACAACCTGTATTATCATCGGTGGCACGTACCCAAATGGTTTGTACATTGATGATGGTATTGGCATAGGCTTCTGGATTTGTAATCGGTGTGTCACTGGTAAGATCGGCTAAAGTAGCGTAGTAGTCCAAACTGATGCCTGTAGCATTGTTTAAAAGATCTTCTGCCAGTGCCGTTAGATCAAAGACTTCGATACCATCGCCTAAGGTAATGGCATCACAGAGTTCTATGTTTGGCAATTGTGTCAGCGCAGGTGGCACATCTACAATTAGTGTTAGATTGGTGATGCTAAAACAGCCTGTGACTTGATCTTCCACACGTACCCAAATGAGCTGTGGACTCGGCGGAATGTTGCTATAGGCATTTACATTGTTGATTTCTCCTGTAGGAGTACCTGCAATCGCATTTGCCTGTGTGTTGTAATACCGAACAATATGCGTGGTTGGGTCTTCTCCGTTTAGGATGTCAACTTCAGCTTCTGTAAGATCGAATTGTGCGATTTGGTCATTGGTATCATCATCACATTCTGAGAGACTTACCGCGTCTAAGGTAGCAATCTCAGGAGAATCGTGCACGATTAAATCTAAGGATACCACATTGTAACATCCCGTAAGGACATTTTCTACACGCACATACAAGGTTTGATTGTACGGAGTGATGTTGCTATACACATCCGCCAAAGCGTTGACATTGCTATCTGCATCGTCTGGGGTTTCGTGGTAGGTCACTGTTACTTGACCTGGCAATACCCCGCCTGTGATTTCACTCTCAGAATCGCGTACATTGAAAATACCGATTCCGTCGTTGTCGGTGTCACAGTATTCTAGTGGCGTTGCGGGGAATACCGCTGGTGTATCGTTGATATTCACCGTGAGTTGTGTCACCACATGACATCCTGTATTGATATCTTCCACTCGAACAAAAACGCTGTACATCGTTGGTGTGCCTACATTTTCATAAGGCATCATAAGTGCATTCATATCTGTATCTGCATCTGCTGAGGTAAGGTGATATGATACGTTTAAGTCTGGATTGCCTATGGTAATCTCATCATTTTTTACCGTTAAATCCGTCGGTGCTACACCATCTGCAGTTTCATCGTCACAGGCTTCTAATACCGTAGGAACTGAAAAAACTGGTAATGGATCTAATTGTAATACAAAGCTTCCTGTTTGAACACAGCCTAATGGATTCACCGCGCGAACATAGATAATATCTCCATCCATCCCACTGATAGGCACTGTGTATTCATTAGTATTATTCTCTGCATCTAAAGGTGTTTGATGATAAGTAATCGTGAGTCCTACTTGTCCATTCGCCACCACAGTGGTATGCTGCGTCAAATCAAAGATTTCAGTATTATCATTGTTAAAATCACACGCAATCATTGGTGGAATGTTGTCTAGATTTGGTAGTGGATCGGTAATTAAATTTGCCTGCACCACATCAAAACAGCCTGTAATGTTATCGGTAACACGCACAAAGATAATTTGCACTAAAGGATCTATAGTTGTGTATATTATTGGTAATACCGTCGTTGGATCGCCTGCAATCGCCAATGCTTCTGTTTCATAATATGTTGCCGTAGCAGTTCCTGCCAAAGCTCCTAATACTTGCGCATCTAAAGTTGACAGGTCAAAGGTTCCTAAATCATCGGTATCATTACCATTGGTATCATCACAAACACTGTAATTTGCTGGTGGTGTTGCCGTGATTGCTAGATTGACTTGCAAACCTAATGTGGAAGTGTTTATACAACCTGTAACATCATTGACAATACGAATAAAAACCGTATCCATATTGGCAGTGGCATTCACATAAGACGAGCTTAGTGGATTGGCGCCTGACATTGCATCTGCCATATCCACGTGATAGGTAATCGTCATCGGATCTGTAGAGGTTTGTCCCCCTAGTATTTCTGCATCAGCTTCTGTTAAAGTAAAACCTACAAGACCGTCCGTATCATCGTCACATTCTTCTAATGTTGTCGGTATAACTGCTACTGGTAAATCATTGACTGCTAGGGCAAAACTTGTAATTGCATAACAATCGTTTCCTAGTTCTGTACTTTCAATTCTAACATGAATGACTTCAGTGTCATTTCCAGTGTACGTTGCTGGATTCAATATTGGATTTATATCTGTATCTGCATCCCCTGAACTATTATGAAAAGTAATATTGAAATCTGCAGGGTTTTGTGTATCTAAAATAGCTGCTTCTTGTGTTGTTAAATCAAAGTCTTCAACAGTATTTGCATCATCATCACAAGACGCCATATCTGGAGGTTGATTGGCAATAGGCTGAGTATTTATTTGAATATTAAATTGAGTAACTTCATGACAGTCCGGATTCATATTATTTTCAATCCTTACATAGATTGGCTGCGGATTTGGTGTATTTGTAAATGCAGGATCAAGGGGATTCACATTGTTTTCCGCATCATCCATGAGTGCGTGATATGTGATTGTAAAATTAGCAGGATCTTGCGTACCTAAGACTATAATATCATTATCTGTTAATAAAAAGTTTGCTACATCGTCATTCGTATCATCATCACATATTATAATATCTGGAACTGTATTTGCCACAGGTTGCTCATAAACTTCTAAGTCGAAGCTGGTAGTGTCAAAACATCCACCTGATAAATCTTCTATTCTTACAAATATAGTGTCTGGATTTGGACCATTTGTATACAAGGTTGGAAGCGGATTCATATCCATCTCCGCATCATTAAACGTGCTGTGATATGAAATATTGAATAAGGCTGGATCTTGCATTAGCAAAACATCATTATTCACTAGGGACAGGTCAAATTCCACATTCGGAATTGCTACTGGCGAGCAAGCTACCAAATTATTAGGTTGATTCGCCACAGGCACGGGAGCAAATTCAATAACGATGCTATCAGTAGAACTACAATTTGTAGAAACTGCTACTGTAACTGAGTATGTTCCTGGGATGGTTACATCTAATGTAGGATTTGTTTCTCCAACAAGTTCTACTCCATCTCTAAACCAAGTATATGTAGCGGTATTTACGGCTGATTGTGCATCAAGCGTTATAGAGTCGTCTCCACAGACTGGGTTTCCTGTCGTTATCAACCTGTCTAAACCTAAATCTAAAGATCCAATATCAAAACTTCCACCTTCTAGAAATACGGCAGAATCAAATGAAGAATCAATATAGTCTGATATTACAAGTTTGATGGTATATGTTTGTCCCGGAATTACGTCTGATTCGGCTGTTAAAGATCGTGTTTGTCCGTCAAATTCTGTAGAGCCGTTATTACTTCCTGCTGGATCATAATATTCAGGAAAGGCAAATTCACCTAATCCTGGCCCACAGCTAAATGTATGAATGTTTGTGATACTTGCTGGAATATTGGAATTTGGTAATAATGCAATGTTTCTTCCTCCCAAATCTATATTCAATTCTGCTGTAGCTGGGTTCGCATCATGATCATATGCATTTACATTTGGAATTCCTGGACCACTTAATATAAACGCAAAAGTATCGGCAAAACTACAAGGATACGTTGCAGTCGTAGTATATTCTTCAGAAGCTAATATGTAGCGAAAACTAATTCTATCTGATAATGGAACAAACTGAAATTCAATAGTAGTTGCATTGAATGTACTTCCTCCACCGGCAAGCGCTACTAAGTCAGGATCTCCTGCCCAGCCTCCGCCACCAAAACTTAAAGTTCCTCCATTATTTGGTATCGCGGATACATTTGAACTACTCAAGATAATACCCTCTGCAAAAGGAAAATCAGCAGTTCCAGTGTTAAAATAACCATAGCTTTCATAACCAAAATTAGAACCATTTTCCTCACCTGGCAAGTTGTCTACACCACTATGGTTGGTTACTCTTATATTAGTAGGTTCATTTCCACAAACGTCTTGAAAAAGAACATTTACAATTAAGTCTTCTGGTGTACGTGTGTCATCTACCGAGATTACTTGCGAATATGCTTGATGCCCTATGAAAAACAATAGAACGAATAGTATTTTTGCCCTCATAAAAAAATATTTCTGGTTAGTTTTGCTATAGTTAATCTCAAATATATTAATAAGCAGATTAATCTGTTACTTATTTAACAAAAAACACGAGAAAAACCCTATCATTTTTTGTAGTTTTTATAACAAGACCGAAGTATTTTTAAAACTTCGGCCTTGTCATGTTTTTTATGTATTTATGTTGAATTTCTATTTAAAAAATTCTAATTATCTCTTCAAAGTAAAATGATTGATAAATTCTTTTGGTGTTCCATCGAATGGATCTACATATTCTACTCTAAACCAGTAGTCCTGTGATGGCATTGGAGATCCGTTAAAGGTTCCATCCCATCCCTGTCCTGCGGGACTGATCTGTTTTAAGAGTTTTCCATACCTGTCAAAGATATAAATCTTTGCTCCTGGCTGATTTCTCAGTCCTATGATGTTCCACGTTGGGTTGTACTCATCTCCGTTTGGAGTGAAGAATTCCATGTAATCAATCAGTTCAAAGGTGCGAATTAGCTCCCCACAACCATTGGTGTCTCTCACCGTTACCGTGTGTTCGCCTGGCGTGAGATCAAAGAACTCGCCTAAGCCTTGCCACCCTCCGTCATCTAATTGGTATTCATAGATGCCTGAACCGCCTGTTGCTGTGGCAATCACATTGTGCGTATCGGCAAAGGCTGGTGTGGTAATCTGAATATCTAGCGTTGCTGGCGCTGAAGATGCCTCATAGGTCACACTGTCGCTATAGCTACAGTTGGTCTCTGGAAAGTTTGCATCGGTAATTACCAAACTATAGGTTCCTGCCGTGGTTACTGCCACCGTTGGTGTGTTTTCTATTCCATTGGGAGTATTCCAAAGATAAGTGTATCCTGCGCCTAAATCTACCCCAATCATCGGTCCCTCATCGGTCGTGCCTGTGGTTGCATCCACACATAAGATATCATCTGCTGGCAGGGTGAATACAGGTAATGGATTCACCTGCAAGCTCACCATTACTGGATCAGACAGACAGCCTGTAATGGTCTGTCTTACCCTTGCAAAGAGCATCAAGCTATCTACATCTTCACTGTTGATATACATTGTAGGATCTACAATGGCATTGATATCATCTGCTGCATCTGCTGCCGTGGTGTAGTAAGACACCTCCATGTTTAACTGTCCACCAATGATCGTGGCATCCAAACTAGTCAGATCAAAGGTGGCAATGAGTTGATTGCTCTCATCAGTAGCACACTCCTGATAGGTCGTTGGTGCCGTTGCCGTTGGAATCGGTTCTACCGTAAGGTCGACACTGGCGATGTTGTTGCTATTGAAACAGCCTGTGGCAGTATTCTCCACTCGGATAAAGACTGTATCTGGTTCGCCCATATTCTCATATCCATCCACAAGTGCCGCTGTGCCTGCTAAAGCATCTGCCGCTGTTGGGTGATAGGTGATTGTAAAGTCTGCTAACATCTGTGGCGCAGTCAGTAGGTCTAACGAAGTCGTTACATCATCCCATATAAATTGTCCCACATTGTCAGTGTCATACTCACAGAAGATATAACTGAATGTCATGCTGGTCAGTGCTGGGAGTGGATGTACAATTACTGGTAATTCTACCACCTTGTAACACGGTTCCATATTGCTATCTATTTGTATGTCACTCTGTACTCTTACGTAGATGATCACCTGTCCGTTTTCATTGGCCGTTGCCATGTCTACCGCAAACATGGTTGGATCTACTATCGGATTGGTATTCGCCGCTGCATCTACCTCTGTGGTATGGTAGCTGACAGTGACATTGCCTTCATTGTTGACAATCTCTGCCTGTGCCTGTGTCAGATCAAAGAGTAAAATACCGTTAGTCGCATCACCATCCGTGTCATCATCACATGCCTCTAAAGGTGTTGGCATGGTGTTTGGCGTTGGAATTGGAAGCACACGAAGAAGCATTCTGGTATCCGTGGTACATCCTGCGGCATTGGTAGCCACAATGATGATTTCTTGTAAGTTTATTGTGTTTTGATACGCCGTTGGATCGCCAATTGGAATGGCTGCGGCAAAGTCTGCATCACTAGCATAGTATGTCAGTGTCAAAGAGGTATCTCCATTGGTAATCTCATCATATTTATCTGTTAGATCAAAGGTGCTGATCTCATCACTCTCATCACCACTCTCTAAATCATCACAGAGGGAGAAAGGTTGTGGCGTGACAATCACCGGTGGTGGCACCACAAGCAGGTCAAAGCTTCCGATGGCATAACAAGCGGTCGTGTTATCTTCCAAACGTACCCAAATGGTTTGTTGATTTGGAGTGATATTGATGTAATCGGTAAGATTTACAATTGGTGACAGATCATCAATTGCATCTTGTTCACTCTCGTGATAGGTCAGTGTAAGGTTACTCGTGTCTTGAGCTGCAAAGATTTCTGCCTGTGTCTGGGTTAAATCAAACATCGCAATCCCATCCAAGCTATCCGCAGCATCACATACCTCTAAGTCTTCTATTTCAATAGGTACTATTGGAATGGGAATGATGTTGATTTGTAATGGCGTCACTGTAAAACAGCCAGTAACAGTATTGGTTGCCAATACATAGATAGTTTGACTGTCCATGATGATATTTGTATACGGACTGCTAAGTGCATTTATGTTGTTATTGGCATCCGTTTCTGTCTCATGGAAGGTGTAGATCACATCCGGTTCATTGTTGATAATCGCAGCGACTAGCGCAGCTAAATCTGTCGCTACAAAACCGTCATTGTCATCATCACAGGTCTCTGCTAGGAGCATCCCGTTTGGATCAAGGGTAGGACTTGGAAGTGGATTTACCGAGATGTTAAAGCTAATGGTACTTTGACAACCTGTATTATCATCGGTGGCACGTACCCAAATGGTTTGTACATTGATGATGGTATTGGCATAGGCTTCTGGATTTGTAATCGGTGTGTCACTGGTAAGATCGGCTAAAGTAGCGTAGTAGTCCAAACTGATGCCTGTAGCATTGTTTAAAAGATCTTCTGCCAGTGCCGTTAGATCAAAGACTTCGATACCATCGCCTAAGGTAATAGCATCACAGAGTTCTATGTTTGGCAATTGTGTCAGCGCAGGTGGCACATCTACAATTAGTGTTAGATTGGTGATGCTAAAACAGCCTGTGACTTGATCTTCCACACGTACCCAAATGAGTTGTGGACTCGGCGGAATGTTGCTATAGGCATTTACATTGTTGATTTCTCCTGTAGGAGTACCTGCAATCGCATTTGCCTGTGTGTTGTAATACCGAACAATATGCGTGGTTGGGTCTTCTCCGTTTAGGATGTCAACTTCAGCTTCTGTAAGATCGAATTGTGCGATTTGGTCATTGGTATCATCATCACATTCCGAGAGACTTATCGCATCCAAGGCAGCAATCTCAGGAGAATCGTGAACGATTAAATCTAAGGAAACCACATTGTAACATCCCGTAAGGACATTTTCTACACGCACATACAAGGTTTGATTGTACGGGGTAATGTTGCTATACACATCCGCCAAAGCGTTGACATTGCTATCTGCATCGTCTGGGGTTTCGTGGTAGGTCACTGTTACTTGACCTGGCAATACCCCGCCTGTGATTTCACTCTCAGAATCGCGTACATTGAAAATACCGATTCCGTCGTTGTCGGTGTCACAGTATTCTAGTGGCGTTGCGGGGAATACCGCTGGTGTATCGTTGATATTCACCGTGAGTTGTGTCACCACATGACATCCTGTATTGATATCTTCCACTCGAACAAAAACGCTGTACATCGTTGGTGTGCCTACATTTTCATAAGGCATCATAAGTGCATTCATATCTGTATCTGCATCTGCTGAGGTAAGGTGATATGATACGTTTAAGTCTGGATTGCCAATGGTAATCTCATCATTTTTTACCGTTAAATCAGTCGGTGCTACGCCATCTGCAGTTTCATCGTCACAGGCTTCTAATACCGTAGGAACTGCAAAAACTGGTAATGGATCTACTCGTAATACAAAGCTTCCTGTTTGAACACAACCTAATGGATTCACCGCGCGAACATAGATAATATCATCAGTAGCTCCTGCTGCTACGTTGGTTATAGGATTCAAATCTTGTTCAGCATCGGTTGGAGTCTCATGATAACTAATCGTGAGTCCTACTTGTCCATTCGCCACCACAGTGGTATGCTGTGTCAGATCAAATGCTTCTTCGCCATCTCCTGGGTTGTTGAAATCACACGCAATCATTGGTGGAATGTTGTCTAGATTTGGTAGTGGATCGGTAATTAAAGTTGCTTGCACCACATCAAAACAACCTGTAATGTTATCGGTAACACGCACAAAGATAAATTGTATTAGAGGTGTTGTGGTTGTATAGGTTGTTGGTAATGCTGTTGCTGGATCTCCTGCAATCGCTAATGCTTCTGTTTCATAATATGTTGCCGTAGCAGTTCCTGCCAAAGCTCCTAATACTTGCGCATCTAAAGTTGACAGGTCAAAGGTTCCTAAATCATCGGTATCATTACCATTGGTATCATCACAAACACTGTAATTTGCTGGTGATGTTGCCGTGATTGCTGGATTGACTTGCAAACCTAATGTGGAAGTGTTTATACAACCTGTAACATTATTGACAATACGAATAAAAACCGTATCCATATTGGCAGTGGCATTCACATAAGACGAGCTTAGTGAATTGGCACCTGACATTGCATCTGCCATATCCACGTGATAGGTAATCGTCATCGGATCTGTAGAGGTTTGTCCCCCTAGTATTTCTGCATCAGCTTCTGTTAAAGTAAAACCTACAAAACCATCCGTATCATCATCACATTCTTCTAATGTTGTCGGTATAATTGCTACTGGTAAATCATTGACAGTAACTTCAAAGCTTGTTGTGGTAGCACATATATTTGTAACATCTGTACTCGTTACGCTTACATATATTATGTCTGTTGAGTGCGCAGTTGAATTTGTATATGCATTAGGGTTTGGTATTGGATTTATGTTTGCACTAGCATCTGCTTGACTTGTATGAAAATTGATATTGACAAGTGTTGGATCTTGAGTATCTAAAATTATTGGAATTTGTGTAGTTAAGTCAAAAGTTTCAAAACCATCATTTGTAAGATCGTCACAAACCACTATGTTTCCAGGCTCTACTGCCGTTGGTTGATAATCTACACAGATTTCAAAACTTGTTGTATCATCACATAATGGATTGGCATTGTTTACAATACGCACAAATATCATTTCACATGCTGCCATATTGTTATATGGACTAGGCAATGGATTAGCACCTGAATCAGCATCTGGTTGGGATAAGTGATATGTGACTGAAAATAGTCCTGGATTTTGAGTTCCTAACACTTGTGCGTCTAATGCTACTAAATTGAAAGGTGCTGTTTCATCATTGGAATCATCATCACATACCGTAATGTTTGCAACAGTGTTTGCAATTGGTGAAGCATTTACTACGACATTGAATTGAACCGTAGACACACAGTTTGTTGTATTGTCTTCAATTCTTACTACAATTGGATCTGTTTGATTGTTATTTGAATATGTAGCAGGTGTAGGTAATGGATTTACATTTGCATTTGCATCAACTGCATTCGCGTGAAAGCTTATGGTAAAGTCTGTTGGGTTTTGCGTTCCTAGAATGATAGGAATTTGTGTGTTTAGATTAAAAACTTCCACACCATCATTGGAAAGGTCATCACATACTACCATATCTAGCGGCGTGATCAAAGTCGGTTCTGGATTTAATATTAAATCGAAAGAAGTTACCGCAAAACACGTGGCACTGGCATTATCTTGTACTCTAATATAGATATCGTCTATTGGTGCTGTTGTATTTGTGTACAAACATGGTATCGGATTTACATTGTTGTCTGCATCAGCTTGAGTATCGTGAAATGTTACCGTATATTCTGCTGAATTTTGTGTCCCTAAGGCTAAAGCTGCTTGGGCACACATATCAAATTCTTCTACTCCATCATTTCCAATGTCACAAAGCACTATATCTGGTACTGTATTTGCGGTTGTGTTTCCAATATTGATTGTGAATGATTCTGTCTGAAAACAATCAACAGCAGTAGTTCCTGTATATGATATTCTTACATAAATGACCTCACCATCAGTCGCCGTGTATGATTGTGCTTGTGCAAGCGTAAGTGCATTGACACCTGCATCAGCGTCAGCTTGCGATAAGTGATAGGTAACTTCTATATTGGTAGTATCTGCAATTGGCGCCAATACTTGTGCTGTATTTACTGTCAAGTCAAACACACTCGTTGTATTGTTAGAACAATCTGCCAAGTTTGAAGCTGGTCCGTTGTTTATTTCAGGAGCCACATCAATACATACCGTTTCAGAATAGGTACATCCTAAATCATCTAAAACTTCATAGGTATAGCAGTGTTGCCCTGGTGTTGTTGGTTGTACCGTAATTACGTTTCCGGTAGTATTTGTTATGGAAGCATCTGGCAACCAAGCTTCTGCATCAATTACAGGTGTAAATGACTCGTCTGCTGGCAGAATTGCGGGATCGAAATCTAAATTCCAACTAAAAATGTACCCATTATCAATTCCGATATTATCGGTCACTCGAATTGTCCAGTTACCATTTAACGGACTTCCAATTAAATCATCAAAACCGTTTGAATCTATTGGTAAGTATGTTCCAGGCCGCCACGAATCCCCTGGCGGATTGGAACCAGCAATAATTGTTGGTGCATCTTGCAAAAAGACTGTTCCTGATAAAGAAAAACAGTAATCAGCTCCTACTCCAGGTGCATTACTGTTGTCATCATTAGCACCTCCAAAATAAGTTCCAAATCCTGCTTGTGTGAACAATTCAGCTTCTTGCCCATTAGGACTGATGATAGAGATATCTAAATCTCCCGAATAGGAATGTTCAATATTTAAACAGATTTGTAATATTTCTGATCCTGCTGTTAATACTTGATCTGAATCAAAACAATCTACTGGAATAGAGGTTTCATACGATACTCCATTTCCATCTGGTAAAAACGTTTGCCCACTTACAGGCGGCGTACATTCTACTATGTATGGTGTTGGCGCTACAACGCCTGGAATGGTTGTGCTTTCTCCAAAACATATAAAAGGTTCTGTTGGTGTAGTGCCAGTAAAGTCTGGTGTCGTGGACACACGTACTACTTGATTGATTAAGTTATCGTTGGTACAACTATTTGTATCCGTCACGGTTAAATTTACAATATATGCTCCTGGATTAGGATATGTATGTGTTACAGATTCGCCAAAGGCAGAATTTCCATCTCCAAAATCCCATTGATATTGTGCGCCTGTTCCATCTGAACTAAAGGTAGCACTTCCGTTGAATGTTACAGAATCACCTTGACAAATTTCTATATTGTTACTAGCATCTGCCGCTGGCACGGAAGAATCTAACTGAGAATTGATTGTTTGACATGGCGTTACACAAGAAATGGCAGCTTCCCAGCCAGTGTTTACGCCTCCTGCATCTGAGACAAACTCTATCGTAACACATCCTGATACGTTATCGTTGGTTGCAATTACGATGCCTGGTGATGTGGTGCCTGTAAATGCGCCAAATAGTGGTGCAGCTGTACTATCACCATTGTAAAGTGTCAAAAAATCACTCATATCTTGCAATGAGAATGCTGTAAAATCCAATTGCACTTTATCACCTGCATTGATTGGACATATCGTCATTACAATATTTTCATTGTTTGAATATTGCCCTGGTACAGCATTACCTCCTGTATCTAAAAACGTACCTTGACATATAGTGAAGGTTCCATTTTCAATAAGGACATCTTGTCCAAAACAAAAGAGTGGTGCACTAATAAGAAGTAAGAGAACTAATTTTTTCATCTCTATGGTTTGGTTTTAGAGTTTAGGTTGTGGTCTAATGATTAGGATATAATCTGTATTGTCTATTTCGTACATTCTGAAGGAATTCGCATCAAAGAATACAAGTTTATATTTTAAAGGATTGAAATTGTTAATATGAAACGAAAAGTCATGCTTCAAATCGCTATTGTATGTATCTAACATTCCCTGCGCGGTGATTTTCGGTAGTTTTTTTCCTTGAACTTTAGACTTTCTAGCGATCTCCATCCGTTCTAAAATGAGCTTCTTAAAGGCTGTATATAGATTCTTATTAGAAAAGATTACTTTTTGAGCTTGGTCTCCATAAACCTCATTGATGAAATTGTCTACTTGATGCTCTTTAAACTTGTACGAATCCTTATAAGTTTGGGCATTGATACAAAGCCCTAAAAATAAGAACAGCATACATACATAGATTTTACGCATAATAGTCATGTTTGTATTCTAACATTTATTAATTTGAAAAAGAAGCATTTAAGTTTTCATTCACATAACGCCTCATTCCCTTTATATTATATATAACAACAACGTCTATATAAATCCGACATTGTGTTAAAAAAATTATTTTGAATTGGGGAAAATTAAGAAAATTTTGTGATATTCATCATTCTTTAACACATTTATTTACGGTAGGTTCAATCAAATCATATACAATATTTAGCTATCTTTGCAGTCTTGTTAAATTTTGAAAAACAAAGTTTCAAATTATTAGTATACCAAAGTTTTATATTTTAAATTATTGTTACTTGTTTGAACCTAGTTTTTTCTAAAGAAATACACAATCGATGAAAATAGATAAAGCGCTTGAAGAAGAAATACAAGCCTTAGGAGACGACCACATGATGACCTCTTATGATACGCCATTGCGTAAAGACGCTTTTGACTTGAGTGACGAAGAAAAAATGAATAGCATCCGTAAAGATGTTGCTAATATTATGCAAACTTTGGGACTGGATATGACTGACGACAGTCTCAGCGGAACACCGAATAGAGTTGCCAAAATGTTTGTAAAAGAAATTTTTGGCGGATTGCATCCTGATAGAAAACCAAAAGCTTCTACATTTGATAATAAGTATAAGTATAATGAAATGTTGGTAGAAAAGAACATTACGGTCTACTCTACCTGCGAACATCATTTACTTCCTATTGTTGGAAGAGCGCATATTGCGTATATTTCCAATGGAAATGTCGTTGGACTTTCCAAAATGAATCGTATTGTTGATTATTATGCAAAACGTCCGCAAGTACAGGAGCGTTTAACCATCCAAGTAGTGAGAGAATTGCAAAAAGTTCTCGGTACTGAAGATGTTGCCTGTGTTATTGATGCCAAACACTTATGTGTCAATTCGCGTGGAATCAGAGATATTGAAAGCAGTACGGTGACGGCAGAATTTGGCGGAAAATTTAAAAATGAAAAAACACGCTTAGAATTCCTAGATTATATTAAATTAGATACGAAATTTTAAACCACAATTTTTTATCAAATCCCATGAAATTATATCAAGAACAAGAACTTAAAATATACAACTCCCTTACCAATCAAAAAGAAGTATTTAAACCTATAAATGAAGGTCATGTGGGAATGTATGTGTGCGGCCCTACAGTGTACAGCAATGTGCATTTAGGAAACGTACGTACGTTTATGTCGTTTGATATGATTTTTAGATATCTAAAACATCTCGGATATAAAGTTCGCTATGTGCGTAACATTACCGATGTTGGGCATTTGGAAAATGATGCTGATGTTGGAGAAGATCGCATTGCCAAAAAAGCACGTTTGGAAGAGCTAGAACCTATGGAAATTGTACAACGTTACACCGTAGATTTCCACACGATTCTACAAAAATTCAATTTTCATCCGCCAAGCATTGAACCGACAGCAACCGGACATATTATTCAACAAATTGAAATTGTAAAGGATATTATGGACAAAGGTTTTGCGTATGAAGTGAATGGTTCTGTGTATTTTGATGTGCTAAAGTTCAATGAAACCCACGAATACGGAAAATTGAGCAAACGCAAAGTAGAAGATTTAATTCACAATACACGTGTTTTAGATGGGCAGAGTGACAAAAAGAACCCACAAGATTTTGCCCTTTGGAAAAAAGCGGAAGAAAATCACATCATGCATTGGCCATCGCCTTGGAGCGAAGGTTTTCCTGGCTGGCATTTGGAATGTACAGCGATGAGTACAAAGTATTTAGGCGATCATTTTGATATACACGGTGGCGGAATGGACTTAAAGTTTCCGCATCACGAATGTGAAATTGCACAAAATGAAGCGTCTAAAGGAACGTCGCCAGTAAATTACTGGATGCATGCCAATATGTTGACGCTGAACAAAAAGAAAATGGCGAAATCGACAGGTAATAATATTTTACCTGGCGAAATTTTCTCTGGAGACAGCAAACACTTATCTAAAGGATTTGCACCAAGTGTTGCCCGTTTCTTTATGATGCAAGCGCATTACAGAAGTATTCTCGATTTTAGCAATGATGCATTGTTAGCTTCTGAAAAAGGATTTTACAAACTCATGGAAGCTATGAAAACCTTGGATAGTTTGGAGCCTATGGGCGATAAAACTACGTTTAATCTTTCGGTGTGGAAACGCAATTGCTACAATGCATTGAATGACGATTTTAATACACCCGTTTTAATTGCAGATTTGTTTGAAGCGGTCAAATTCATCAATCAGTTGAAAGATGGAAAAGCGACTGTTTTGCCAGAAATTTTGGCGGAATTGAAAAATTGCATGCATGCATTTGTCTTTGAAATTTTAGGACTAGAAGCACAAAACGGAACTGATGATGATGGCGATGCGCTTTCTGGTGTTGTTGAATTGTTGATCAATTTGAGAAACGAGGCTCGTGCCAACAAAGACTTTGCGACTTCCGATAAAATTAGAGATGAATTATTAGCCTTAGGCATTCAGCTCAAAGACGGAAAAGAAGGTACTTCGTTTTCGCTTTCGTAGCTAACTTATAAAACGATCGTTATTAAAAAGATACTCATATATCCTTTTTTACTCATCATCCGTTTTTACCAAGCGGCAATTTCTCCGTACACACCAGCAGCGTGTCGCTATACACCAACCTGTTCGCATTATACTGCGGAAGCATTGAAAAAACACGGTTTGTTTCGCGGTGGATGGTTAGCCATTAAACGCATATTTAGTTGTCATCCATATGGAGGAAGTGGCTATGATCCTGTACCAGACGAATTCCCGAAGAAAAAATAATTTTTTTTATACCGTAAATACAGAATTTATATGTCCAAGTAGAGAATCAAAACAAGTTTCTCCAAAATAACATTCCTTTCACATTTCCATTCTTTGATTTCCGTTTGGTTTGTCTATATTTACATTTTATAAATTATACCACTCATGCACCTACTCAGCATCAACTGGAATCCTAGCGAAATTTTATTTACTTTAGGTCCCATTCAAATTAGATATTACAGCTTAATGTTTATCATCGCATTTAGTTTGGGATACTACATTACGAAACGGATTTATGACAATGAAGGCATTGAAATCAAATATTTGGATTCTTTGTTTATGTACGCGGTAGTAGCAACACTTTTAGGAGCGCGTTTGGGAGAAGTTTTCTTTTACAATTGGCCGTATTACCAAGATCATTTGATAGAGATTTTATTACCGATTAAGGAAGATGCAAATTCTACTTTATTTGGCTTCATTGATGGCTATAAATTTACAGGATTTGCAGGTTTGGCAAGTCACGGAGCAGCCATTGGAATTATTGTTGCCATGTATTTGTATCGACGAAAATATCAATACAAATCGTTGCTGTGGATTTTAGATAGAATTGTCATTGCCGTAGCTATTGGTGGTGTTTTTGTGCGAATTGGAAACTTCTTCAATTCTGAAATTGTTGGAAAATATACAGGTTCGGATTTTGGTGTGGTTTTTTTAGGAAGAGGAGAAACACTACCACGACACCCTGCACAATTGTATGAGGCTTTTTGTTATGTGATTGTATTTGCCATTTTATATTATACTTATTGGAAAACAGACAAGAAAAACAAAGAAGGATATATTTTTGGCTTGTTTTTAGTACTGCTTTGGACAGTTCGTTTCTTTGTAGAATTTGTAAAAAAAGCACAAATACAAGAACGTGAAGAATGGCTATTACTGACAGGACAATGGTTGAGCATTCCGTTTATTATTGCTGGATTGTATTTTATGTTTAGAAAGACCAACGATGCTGACACAAATGCGAAATCACCTAAAACCGTAGCTTCCTAATGAAAAAGTTTTTTGTATTTCTTTTGGTAGCAACAACACTTGTTTCTTGCAAAGAATCTGCAAGCAACAAAACCGTTAAAACCGCTGACATCAAGTTTACCAAAGAAGGTGAATTGACACTTAGCAAAGCTGACGGAACTACAATTGCAACCCTTAATATTGAGTTTGCTGAAACCAATTACGAACGCGAAACTGGATTGATGTATCGAAAGTCTATGGACAATAATCAAGCCATGCTTTTTATCTTTGACTCTTCCTTACCACGAAGTTTCTATATGAGAAATACGTACATTCCTTTAGATATTATTTATTTGGACGAACACAAAAAAATAGTCAGCATTCAGGAGAATGCACAACCTTTAAACGAAGAAGGATTGCCTTCTGAAAAACCTGCGATGTATGTATTGGAAGTCAACGCTGGTTTAACGGCGAAATGGTCGCTAGAAGCTGGTGATCGTATGACGTTTCAAAAGTTGTAACAATTGATCTTTTCTTAGTTTCATCAAAAATATATAGATGAAAAAAGACCTTTCTTATAAGATTTCTTCGCTCATTTTTGGACTCGCCATTACGTTTGGCATTTTTCTTTTTGGAATGCTTGTAACTTTTATTTCCTACAATGAAACCACAGGTTTTATTGCTGCATTCCTTCTATGTATCATGACTATATTGTTTATAATTCCCTATGCAAGATTCAAGTATGTAACGATCGGAATTTGTATTGGCTGGATGATTTTACTAGGCTTTTTAGGGTTTTCTTTGTATTCGCTTTCGCAACTTCATTAAAATAAGCATAAAAATTACAGTTAGTTAATAGTTTGATTTTCTCGTAGTGCTATTTTATTTTTAAAAGTTACTTGGCGTCAGTGTTTGTAAAGATGCTACTATTCCTGCTAGTAATAATCACAAAGTAAACATCATAAAAAAAGAGGCTATCTTAAAAGTTACAATTTCGTCAAACCGAACTTGTAACTTTTAAGACAACCTCTTTTGTATATCCAACAAAAGTGAATCTATCTAGATTATGCTTTTGTTTCTTCTTCTAATCCTTTGTTGATATCACCTTTTTTGATGGTATCATACATAATTGGTGTTGCAATGAACATCGAAGAATATGTACCCACAATGACACCGATAATTAAGGCGAACATAAATCCTCGGATAGATTCTCCACCGAAAATAAAGATTGCCAATAATACTACCAACGTAGTTAACGATGTATTCAAGGTTCTACTCAACGTACTGTTTAAAGCGGCATTTACCACTTTGCTTAGTTTCCAGCTTCCTTGTTCATTCATAAACTCACGAATTCTATCAAATACAACCACGGTATCATTCAGCGAGTATCCAATTACGGTTAATATTGCCGCAATGAATGCTTGGTTGATTTCCATGGTAAATGGTAAATATTTCCATGCCAATGAGAAGATTCCTAATACGATTAATACATCGTGGAATACTGCCGCAACCGCACCTAAAGAGAATTGCCATCTTCTGAATCGTAATAAGATGTATAAGAATACCACTACTAATGAACCTAAGACTGCCCAGAAAGATGCTTTCTTAATATCATCTGCAATGGTTGGCCCTACTTTGATCGACTGCATGATTCCTACTGCCTTATCCTCTGCTCCATCTACAAATCTGTCATACGTCATGTCTTTAGGCAAGTACTTCCCTAAACCGCTGTGTAATTTCTTTTTAATGTCGTCATCTACTTCGGTTCCTGTTTCGTCTACTTTGTAGTTGGTGGTAATTTTTAACTGATTGTCATCTCCAAACGTTTTTACTTCTAAAGAAACTGCGTTTTCACCGTCTACAAATACATTTTGTAACGAAGTTTTTACATCTTGTGGACTTATAGTATTTTCAAAACGTACTTGATACGAACGTCCTCCCACAAAGTCAACTCCTTGGTTTAATCCGCTTCCAAGCGTAATAGAATACAATCCAATCGCAATAATAATTCCTGAAATGATGTATGCAATTTTGCGCTTATTCAAGAAGTTGATCTTCATGTTTCGGAATAAGTTTTTCGTTGCTCCTGTAGAGAACGCTAAGTCTTTTCCTTTGGCAACATACCAATCAATTAATAATCTTGTAATGAAGATCGCTGTAAATAGTGAAGTCGCAATACCGATTAATAAGGTTGTTGCGAAACCTTTAATTGGACCTGTTCCGAATAAGAATAAGATCAAGGCTGTTAAACCAGTGGTAATGTTCGCATCAAAAATAGAAGACATCGCTCCTTTCCAGCTAAATGCATGGTTGATGGATTCTTGCAATGATTTTCCTTTGGCAAGTTCCTCTCGAACTCTTTCAAATAAAAGTACATTCGCATCCACCGACATACCAATGGTTAATACGATACCGGCAATTCCAGGCAATGTTAATACTGCTCCTAAGTTTGCCAATACACCAAAGATTAACAAGATGTTAAACGCCAAGGCAACATCGGCAAATAAACCAGCTCTACCGTAGTAGAATACCATCCAAACCAATACCAATCCTAAAGCGATTAAGAACGACATTAATCCACTGTCAATAGCCTCTTGTCCTAAGGATGGACCTACTATTTCTGACTGTAAGATTTCTGCTTGTGCAGGTAATTTACCAGCTCTTAATACGTTTGCTAAATCCTGCGCTTCTTCAATGGAGAAGTTACCAGAAATTTCAGTGTTTCCTCCTGAGATTGCACCACTAGTTACCGATGGTGCTGAGTATACAATATTATCTAAAACAACAGCAATAAATCCTCTTTCTTCAAATACTTCACCGGTTAGTTTTTCCCATTGTTTTGCACCAATACCATTCATCTGCATGGTTACGTTTGGCTTTCCATTGCTCCCATAGCTTTGTTGTGCACCATCAACTACATCACCTTTCATCTGTGGCGTAGCCTCTTTTCCTTTGCGCTTTCCGTTTAATGCATATAATTCAATAGTCCCTTGAGGGCTTACTGTTTTTCCAAAAGCAAAACTTACCGTACGCAAGTCTGCTGGTAAAATTTGCTTTAATATTGGATTTGATAATAATTTTAAAACTTCCGCTCTGTTTTCTTCTTTAGCAATCGCAATAACACCACCGCCAAGGTTTTGTGCTAGTGAAATTTTATCAAATAATGGATTTACAACTTTTAATGAATCTTCTTCTGTAGAGGTTAATAAATCGGTTTGATCATCATTTTCTTCTGTTGTTTCTTTTTCTACAGCAAACTCAGGAAGTTCTTTCAATTTCTCATTCGCACTTACTAAATACGTTGTCAAAGCAGCTGTATTGTTGTTTGTTTTCCAAAATTCTAATTCCGCAGTCGTTTGTAATAATTTTTCAATACGAATTACATCTTTTGCGCCTGGCAATTCAATTAAGATACGTCCAGAAGTTCCCAAACGCTGAATGTTTGGTTGTGTTACTCCAAATTGGTCAATACGTTTGTTCAGTACTTCTTTCGCCGAAACGATTGATTGATCTACTTTTCTACGCAATACATTTTGCACAACAGCATCTTCCGTGTTGAATGTATTTTCTTTTAGCTCTTCCTGTAAAGAAGCTGTGTAAAATAAACTAGGATCTGCCAATTTTAATCCAGCAGGTTTTAATTCGTCAAACGCTCTAAAGAAAGATTCTAAGTAATCTTCTTGTGCATCTTTTTGAAGCTCATCAGCTCTGTCTAATGCTTTTTTGAATGTTTCGTTGTCTGTATCATTGGTCAATCCTTTTAAGATATCACGAACAGATATTTGAAGAATTACGTTGATTCCTCCTTTAAGGTCAAGACCTTTGTTCAATTCTTTTTCTTTGGCTTCACTATACGTAAATTTTGTAAATCCGAAGCTGATAGGCTCTTTTCTATCAATAGAGTCTAGGTATGTTTTTTCTATTAAAGCCCTAGCATCTGTATTTTCTTTGGTTTCTACACCATCTGTTGGCTTTGGCATTTGCGTGATTGCATATGCTTTGGCGTCATTTTCAATTTTATTCGTAATAAATGTAAACGATAATTGATAAATACTTACCAATCCGAATAAAATAGCAAATAATTTTACTAATCCTTTGTTTTGCATTTTTAGTGTTTTGTGTCAAATTTTTGAGCAAGTACTATTAGTTTGTCGCTACTTTTGACCATTGTTTTTGTTTGTAATTTTACTATGATTTGAAGTGTTTTCTGAGATCATCTAAAAAACACTGTGCACATATCATTGACTGAATTTTCAGATTTTTGACATGTATACGATATGATACTTTCCTAAAAAGTATCGTGTATTGTATGATTTGAAACTTATATTAGTGAAGTTGCAGAAGGTCCTGCGCGTACATCAGGAATTTCGTAAGCTATGTGTTCCTTGTGAATTACCGTATCACCAGAGATTGTATACGTGAATTCAATAGCAAGTATATGATAATCTCCTTCTATAAACGAGCTTGCTTTGGCAAACGAGTTTGGGGTAGGAGATTTGTCAAATTCTTTATGTAAGTCTAGAATGTACTTTCCGTGCGCTCCTCCGAAATAGGAATCGGAAGTAGATTGCAATTCGTAAATGTCAATTTTATACTGATCAACATTTGCATAAGCTTTCAGATATACCTGTTGCTCTTCTGCAGGTATTGTTGGCAATTCATCGTTTGCTAACAAGCCTTTTTCAACCAAAAATTCTTTGATGGTGGCAACAGCATCTTCACTAAAATATGCTATTTTGAGTGTTTGCGCAGTACGTTCGCGTACTTGAATGTTTTCTACACCAACATTTTCTAGTTGTTGTTTGATTGCTTGAATTATGAGTGTAGCATCTTGCGTAACTGCAACATTGTCAGAAAATTGAAGTTCAATTTCTTGATTGGGCGCAGGCGTTTGCTCTTTGTAAAAGCCAAAGAGAATCGTTAAGATTAATAAAGCACTAAAACACTTTTTTGCAATCATCCGCCAAATATAAAAATAAAGAGGAGACAAACGTAATCTTTTAGCATTTAATTTTACTTTAAGTAGTTGAATGTTATCCTACTACTTTGATACACTTTTAGTACGATAAAAGGCTTTCTACTTTGATAATTTCCATTTTCGGAATGCTTCCTAAACGAATTGCATTTGCTAAAATAGTAGCTTCTTCTCTAGTAAAGTTTCCTGCCATTTCCGTAAGACCTCCTGTAATTCCTCCTGTGGAAACTGAGGGAGCTACATAGACTTCATCATCCATAACAACCGCTATATTTCCGCGTGTTTCATAGGCATGTTGCGTTATTTGTTCCCAAATCTTGGCACCTTCGTCATCCATTTGAAGCGTAATAACGTATCCATCATGATACGATGCCTTTTTTGCAGTAGCATCTACAACATAGCTTCCATCTAGTGCAGGACTGCCATCTTTATTGACATAAACTACATATATATCATAATTTATTTTGTGATCTTTTTTTCCAAGCAGAAATTTGATATACTTTTTTTTACCTTCTAAATAAAAAGGCTCTTTTTTCAATAACGGCTGTATTTTTTCTACGTTTTCCACTGTAATGACTCCAAAAACAGGTCCTGAAGAGTGTAAAAAAGAAATTCCAAAAAGTGCATCCGTATTCGCATGTTTTCCATTTTCTTTATCATTAAGATGATTGTTACTTGCCATACGATCTTCCGTTTTGAGTAAGTATTTGTGTAGTATTTCTTTTTCCAAACACACCTCAAAAAACTCTAATTTTCCTCTCACAGAAAACCCTTTATCCAAAGTTTTAGGCTTTACGTTTCCAGCATAATTAAACGTGATTTTTTGATCTTCCTGCTCTGTAATGACTACATTTTCTGCTCCATGTGACTCCAAACGCCTTTGAATATTTTTAATCGCACGCTGTTTTTCTTCTTTCGATATTACTTCTTGTATTTCAATTTGAATACTATGTGTTGGTGCTTTTGACGCAGTTTCACACGCTGTAAAAAGACATGCCAGCAAAAGAAACGCTAAGTATTTACTATATTTTCTGTACATAAGGAATGTAATTTTTGAATTAACTAACAAAGGCTACAATGTATTGCAGCCTTTGTTATTCTGTTTTAAAAATACAATTTATTGTTCTTTCATATTTTTGTAACCTTCTGGTGGCGTAACATTGAATAAATCAGAAGAAACTGATTGCTTTTCAATTTTAGTCACTTCCGTGGTAATTTTCATATCAATCCCCATTTGGTTCATTTTCATTACCATAAATAAAGGAAATCCTTTTAATTTCCCTCCTAAAGTGGCTGTTTGCTGGCTTGGTGCTTCAATAGCTTCGGTAGTATACATCACCATATCAATCGTGACTCCGTCTTTTGTAATAGAAGTTATATACTGGTGACATTCGTATCCTAGTACTGTTTTCGTTTCACTTCCTTTGGTCACTTTGATATTTTTTAAGTCTTCCTCTGTTAATGAAATATCTTCTAGTGTGTACATTTTCCCTAATGCGGGATTGTCCATCAACATCAACATTTTTTTCTCCTCTGAATTGATAACTGTAATGATATTACCAGACATTGGGTTGTCTAATTCTGATCTAGAACTTGCACCTTTAAATAAGGTTGTTGTCTCCATTTTCCCCATCATTTCAAGTTGTGCTTGTACTTGCTCGTTATCAGTAGACATTGTTTGTTTAGAAATAATTTTTCCTTCTGATATTTTTTCTTGTGCAGAAATCATTACACTAAATGCCAATGCTGCCAATACTAATATTTTCTTCATCTTTTTACGTTTTTGTTTAATTTCAAACTATATAGTTTGTATCCAAGCTCACAAATATGTTACATTTTAGCGGATATAAAAAAACCTCAACGCAATTCGCGATGAGGTTTTTCTCTGATTTTATGAAATAAGACTTATAGTTCTAAAAGTCCGTTTGTTTTTTTAACACCTTCTGCACTTGTGGCTAAATGCGCTTTTTCTGCGTCGCTTAATTCAATTTCCACGATGCTTTCGATTCCGTTTTTACCTAAAATTACAGGAACTCCGATACATAAATCGTTTAGTCCGTATTCACCTTCTAATAAAGATGAGCAAGGGAACATTTTCTTTTGATCGCAAGCAATTGCCTGAACCAATCCTGAAACTGCTGCTCCTGGCGCGTACCATGCAGACGTTCCTAATAATTTTGTTAAGGTTGCTCCACCAACTTTCGTATCTTCTTTTACTTGATTTAAACGCTCTTCCGATAAAAATTCTGAGACTTTGATACTGTTTCTTGTCGCATGTGCTGTTAATGGCACCATTCCTTTATCACTATGTCCACCAATCACCATTCCGTCTACGTCAGAAATTGGCGCTTCTAATGCTTCTGCCAATCTGTATTTGAAACGAGCACTGTCTAATGCGCCGCCCATTCCGATGATTCTGTTTTTAGGCAAACCTGTAGTTTTGTGCACTAAATACGTCATGGTATCCATTGGGTTACTTACTACGATAATGATGGTATTTGGAGAATGCTCAATTAAACTAGCAGAAACTGATTTTACAATTCCGGCATTGATTCCGATGAGTTCTTCACGCGTCATTCCTGGTTTACGTGGAATTCCAGAAGTAATCACACAAATATCACTACCAGCTGTTTTAGAGTAGTCGCTTGTACTTCCTGTGATTTTTGTATCAAAACCATTCAAAGAAGCGGTTTGCATTAAATCCATAGCTTTCCCTTCAGCATATCCTTCTTTAATGTCTAATAAAACGACTTCTGAAGCGAAGTTTTTGATAGCAATATATTCTGCGCAACTAGCACCAACGGCTCCTGCTCCTACAACTGTAACTTTCATATTTTTTATATTTTATTTGATGTATTGTTTAAAGCTGCAAAGTTCTTATTTTTTACATTGAAAAGCAATGTTATTAAGAAATATTTATCTCTAATATCTTATCGAATACTTATAGCCAAACCAGCACTTAATGTATTGAATTTCTGAAAAGTGTAGTCGCCAAATATTTTTATAGGTCCTAAATTTAAGCGCGCTCCAAGTGTGGTACGAATTCCGCTCGCTTCAAAATCAAGATCTACAGGATCTGTGATGGTTTCTGTAATGGTAGAAACTGTATTTCCATTCTCATCTTCCACATCATAACTGAGGTTGTAATCACCGTTGATATTAATTTCCGATTTTCCTTGATTGTACCCAAATCCACCGTAAAGTGTCACAATTTTAAAGTCTAACGAACCCAATGCTTGAATGGTCCATGCGTTCATGGTAAATTCTGCGTCGCCATTGCGAATGGTTACATTATCTGAAAAACTATCGTCGTTGATATTATAGGTAGCATTCAATCGTGTAAATGCAGCTAAAATGGAAACGTTGAGTGGTAATTTATCTATCGGGCCTAAATATTGGGTAATATCATGTTGCAATCCTATCCCGATAAGACCTGCTTTTACATCATCATCAAAGTTCAACTGTGGCACATATCGTATTTTCACATCTGTTTTTGTCGGCAATCCAATTCCAACTTGAAGCATGGGTGCTGGAACCGCATTTATAGGAAAGTCTTCTGCAATTCCGCCAGGCATTTCAAAACTCCCAACTTTGAAGGTATTGGTGCCATCAATTGGAATGCGTACATCAATAGTGGTTTCTGTACTATTTTCACTCATCACTGTTGGAATAGACGTTTCGCCATTCGCTGTCACTAAAAATTGGTAATCAGAAGGATTGAATGCAAAGTTTTGACGCGCATCAGGCACAAAACTAGCGCTTGCCGAAATAGTAATATCAAAACCAAACTTTTTATGTGTTTTTGCAGTGGTATACCAACCGCCATTCATACTGAATAAAAGTCCTTCCATTAAGGGACTCATATAGTTTTCCGTAAGTTTATTAGCATCTTCGCCAGCTAATAAAAGACTTTCCAGTTCTTGGGCTTGTAATGCCGAAAAACACAATAATACTACTAAAGTAATTCTTTTTTTCATGATACGTGTAGGTTTTTTATTCCCCTAAAAATAATGAAATCATTGAAAAGTATACACAGGAAATTCACCCTATTTACTACCCTATAAAACAACACGTTCACTATCAGAAAGGTAAAGATGTTTATTTTCTTCAATTTTATAAATTTAAACAAATTTACGGTATATACCTTTCAATCCACGACTTGTTTTTTCGTACATTTATCTCAAAGATTACGACATGAAAAAAACTACACTACTTTTCTGTACCTTGCTATTTTGTACGTTTGGATTTGCGCAACAGGAATTACTCAATAATCAAAATAAGTGGATTTTACATTATATGGTTATTGACGGAAATACCATTAATGTGCCAAATTGGCCAGGTTTGCCTAGCACTAATCCAGGAATTCAATTTTACGGATCACAACCCAGCGACTATAATTTTGGTGCGGACGTAGCTGGTATTAATAGTGCTTTTGATTTAACAGGACCACTTGTCATAACTCCAACTTCATTTACCATTCAGCAACCAAGTGTAACGCTTGGAGGTTGCCTTCCAAATTGCGCTCTTGAAAATCAATATTTATATACAATTATCGTAGGAAACTTTGATCCTCAAAGAACGTTAGATTATGAAATTATTGACGAAGGCAATGGAAATATGAGTTTGATTATTGATACACCAGAAGGAAATAGAGCGGTACATGGGAACTATATTTTATCTGTAACGAAATTTAAGCAGAAAAAGATTGTGATGTATCCGAATCCTGTAAAGAAGAAGTTGCATTTTGATTTTAAAGGATTTTCTGTAGAAAAATTAAATGTACTGTCTTTAGTTGGAGCAACTGTTTTTGAAACAAGAGTTTCACATCAAGAAAGTACGGTGGATTTATCATTTTTAAAACCTGGCATGTATATTATGAAAACTACATTTAAAGACGGAGATTCTACGATTTCTCGTTTTATTAAGGAATGATCATTTTTAAAAATATCATTAACATATAATAAAAAATGCCTCTTCAATTAAAAAGAGGCATTTTTTATTTTTATGAAATGTATTCGTTATGCGTCAATATTAGCATATACTGCATTTTTCTCAATAAATTCTCTACGTGGTGGCACTTCGTCTCCCATAAGCATTGAGAATACACGATCGGCTTCTCCTCCATTATCAATAACAACTTTTCGCAACGTTCTAAATTGAGGATTCATGGTGGTGTCCCAAAGTTGTTCGGCATTCATTTCTCCCAAACCTTTGTATCGTTGAATGTTGGCGCCTTGACCGAATTCTTCTAAGATGACATCACGCTCTTGATCGTCCCAAGCATATCTACGTTTTGCTCCTTTTTTCACCAAATATAATGGTGGTGCAGCAATGTAAATATGTCCGTTTTCAATCAATTCTTTCATGTAACGGAAGAAGAATGTTAAGATTAACGTTGCAATATGCGATCCATCGACATCGGCATCACACATAATTACAACTTTATGATATCTTAGTTTTGAAAGGTTTAATGCTTTGCTATCTTCTTCGGTTCCGATAGTGACACCAAGTGCTGTAAAGATGTTTTTGATTTCTTCGTTTTCAAACACTTTGTGCTGCATCGCTTTTTCTACGTTCAATATTTTACCACGTAATGGCAAGATGGCTTGAAACATACGATCACGACCTTGCTTTGCCGTTCCACCTGCCGAATCTCCCTCGACAAGGAATACTTCACATTTTGCAGGATCTTGCTCGGAGCAATCACTTAGTTTCCCAGGCAAACCTCCAATACTCATCACCGTTTTACGCTGTACCATTTCACGCGCTTTTTGTGCTGCATGACGTGCTTGTGCTGCCAAGACCACTTTTTGCACAATGGTTTTAGCATCATCAGGATGTTCTTCTAAGTAATCCGTAAGCATTTCAGATACTGCTTGACTCACAGAAGCTGATACTTCACGGTTTCCTAGTTTTGTTTTGGTTTGTCCTTCAAATTGCGGCTCTTGAACTTTTACCGATATAATTGCGGTGAGTCCTTCACGGAAATCATCACCCGAAATATCAAACTTCAATTTGTCTAACATTCCTGATCCTTCCGCATATTTTTTCAGCGTATGCGTTAATCCTCTTCTAAATCCTGATAAGTGCGTTCCACCTTCGTGTGTATTGATATTGTTTACATACGAATGTAAGTTTTCAGAATACGACGTATTGTACGTCATTGCTACTTCTACAGGAATTCCATTTTTTTCACCTTCAAAGGCAATTACATCGGCAATAATTTGCTCACGATTTCCATCTAGGTATTTAATAAATTCTTTAAGTCCTTCATCAGAATGAAAAACTTCGCCCACATACTCACCTTTTTCATCTTTGTTACGCTTATCCGTCAAGGTAATTGTAATTCCTTTGTTTAGGTATGACAATTCGCGCATACGATTAGCAAGCGTTTCATAGTTGTACTCTAAGGTTTGTGTAAAAATAGAAGCATCTGGTCTAAACGTTACAATCGTACCATTTTTATCAGAATCACCAACGGCCTTTACAGGATACATTGGTTTTCCGCGTTCGTATTCTTGCTCCCACACTTTTCCTTCTCTAAAAACTGTGGCTTTTAAGTGATCGGATAATGCGTTTACACAACTTACACCAACTCCGTGTAATCCTCCAGAAACTTTATAAGAATCTTTATCGAATTTTCCTCCTGCACCAATTTTAGTCATGACAACTTCTAGTGCAGAAACGCCTTCTTTTTGGTGAATTCCTACTGGAATACCACGACCATTATCTTCCGTAGTGATAGAATTATCTTCATTAATGACAACACTAATCGTATCACAATGACCCGCTAACGCTTCATCAATAGAGTTATCCACTACTTCATATACCAAATGGTGCAAACCTCGTATACCGACATCTCCAATGTACATGGATGGACGCATACGTACGTGCTCCATTCCTTCCAGTGCCTGAATACTATCGGCTGAATATTGGTTTTTTGTTTCTTCGCTCATAAATATTCTCCTTAATTTTTATATTTTTAAACAGTGTTACTTGTTGTTTTTTATTTTGCTTGTAAACAACAAATATAAGATTTCAAAAATTCATTTTTACATACTTTTAAGCAGCTTTTAAAATAGTTATTAACATTTATCACTTTTACCTAAAATTCCTTAAAACGCTTTAAAATAGCCTTACACGCATTTTTACATTATTTTTTTACGTAAGTCTGATTGCTTTTTTACAGAATCGCTTAAAAGCCATCTATTGCCCTTTCATTTTGTGCTAAAAACAACGCGAAACCGCTTTTTCTGCTCGAAAGTCACTTTTACTAGCACTATTTTAGTAGCTTTACACGTATTAATACTATTCTACTAAATATTTATCAATGAAAACAAAATTACTCTTACTTGCATTATTTTTTAGTATTGCAGGATTTTCACAAACTATTGCATCCTTCAATACGGATCCAAATTCTGATTTTACGATTGTCAACCCTTCTATGACTTTTGACCAAACACCCACAGGCGCCAATATTTTTTGGGACTTTAATGGGTCAACTCCTACAGGAAACAACGTTGACACCTATGCAGCACCAACTGCGATGCAACTAACTACATATCCCGGCACTACGGATGTACAAAGTATTACTTTACAAGGTGGAACACCTGTAACTAGCACGTTCTTTTTGAGAGAAGACGGCACAGGAAATTATATTACAGGAGCTTCACAAGGAGATATTGTTTTAAATTATAGTACTACAAATGCCTTTGTAGGATTGTTTCCTTTAAGTTTTGGCGACACCAATTCTGGTACAGCCGCAGGAACATTTTCTTTTATGGGAACCAGCGGAACATTCACAGGAACGTTTACAGCTACCGTAGATGCGTATGGAACGTTAAGTATGGACGCTGTTCTTTGCTGTGGAGGATACACGGGAAATGTAACACGTTTACGCATAGACCAAACATTAAGTTTTAGCATTCCTCCTATTTTTAATAATATTGGAACTTTGACACAAACAACGTATTACTATTATGATAATAATGCTGATAATATTGCTTTTAGATATAACAATGTTGTGGTTGTCTCTGCTTTTCTAGGAGTGAATGAAACCACAGAGACTTTTGAACGTAATACTGAGATAACACTGTCTACCGATACGTTTGATGCTGAGCAGTTTCAGTTGTATCCTAATCCTGCGAAAGATTTTATAACCATTGATGCAACAACGAATCAAGCGATTAAAACCGTTTCTATTGTAGATGTACAAGGAAGAAATGTGTTTACTGCCAACGGAAATACTTCTAGAATTTCGGTAGCAAACTTGCAACAAGGAATGTATTTTGTAACGCTTACAACGGAAACAGGCGCGATTACTACAAAGAAATTTATCAAACAATAGTTTGAACTTACTTATATAATAAAAACGCTCAGAATTGCATTAATTTTGAGCGTTTTTTTAGTTTTCATGTCAAAAGATATAGGCTATTTTGGGCACTAGTGCCAAACCGCCAATATTTTCCCGCACCGCACCTTCTACTTTATAAGGTGCGTAATGCATACTGACACCAACTATAAATTGTGCATCGTCGTTAAAAGAATGTTTATATTCCAATCCAGGCGCAAATAGAATAGCGCCTACGGTTTCATATTTAGTCTCTCCTTCTTGGCCTGAGTAAAATGGATTTCTAGCATCCGTTGTAATCATAGATCCTCCAACACCCAATTTGATATCAAATTGTCCTTTGTCTGAAGTCGCGAGACTCTTTTTAAAGTTGACTAAAATATTAAACATCATGGTACTTTTTACTTGAATCGTATCAATGGTTCGTCTGTAAAGAAAATCATCTTTTTGATTGGGAATTACAAATTGCAACGAAAGTCCAATAGCTCTTTTTCGCCTTAAATTATAATCCACACTAAAATCAAAAAAAGGTGCGGTTCCAAAGTATTGGCTTAAATCTCCAAGTGGCATAAATACGCCGCCACCAAGACTGACATCAACTTTTTCAAGCGGATCATAGCTGTAAGAATCATTTGTGTCATCTTGGGAAAAGATGCATTGGGAACTAAAAAAATAGACGAGAATAAGTAACGTAATTTTTTTCATAAAAATGGTTTTAATGTTAATTCAAAAGTGTTGTAAACGTGCTATTTACTTTTTTTCAATCACAAAAAACATGCCTTTTTACAGGTTTTAAGAAAACGTTATGATTTGATATGCGTTAGTTATTTCTTTAGAAAAGTTCTGTACTGAAAGACCAAAATGACTTGTTTTTACAACAGTATTGCGCCCGATCCATTGCCAGTAGCGTAGCTAATTTCACCATAATTAAAACCAACGCCCGAAGCAATATCATTTTGCAATAACAATGCGCCGTCCGCATCAATATAGTCTAGTAAAGGTGCTAATTGTGTAAGATTGGAGATTCCTATGGAAGATTCGGTCATGCAACCTGCCATGATTTTTAACTGTTTTGCTTTCGCGATTTGTATCATTTGCAACGCTGGCGTCATGCCACCACATTTCATCAGTTTGATATTGATGCCGTGAAACACTTTTGCACAGGTAGAAACATCCGCTAGTTTTTGACAGCTTTCGTCTGCAATAATTGGCAACACACTTTCTTTTTTCAAGATTTCCATGCCTTTCCAATTGTCGGCTTGCAATGGTTGTTCTATGAATTCGACACCGAGTTGTTTGAGAATTTCTGCGTTTTTAAGGGTTTCTTCAACGGTCCAAGCGCAATTGGCATCAACTCTAAACACAGCATCGGTGACTTCACGGAGTTTTTGTATGATTTCCACATCGTTTTTGGTGCCTAATTTTATTTTATAGATAGGCCAAGGTGTTTGCTGAATTTTGGATTGCATGACAGGAATTTCGTCAATTCCAATCGTGTAATTTGTTTTAGGAAGTTTCAAATCGTGTTCGCTCCAAAAACGGCGCAATGGCTTTTGTTGTTGCTTCGCGTACAAATCCCAATAGGCACAATCAATCGCGCACAAGGCAAAATAATTGTCTTTCAATTTCGGTTCAAGTTGTTCCCAAAGTTGTGTTGGATGTGTATGTTCTTCTAAAGCTTCAAGTATCGCTGAGACACTTCTGGCGGAAGCCTGTATACTTTCAACAGTACTATTGTAATACGGATTCACAGTAGCTTCTCCGTAGCCTGTATACATTCCATCTGAAATAGCAACGACCACCGTTTTTTGCACCGTCACTGTATACCGTGAAATTGTAAACGGATCTTTCAACGGAAGTTCAAAATTGTGTATGGTCAGTTGGAGCTTCATATTTTAAAGATACATTTTCTTATCTTACCAAAAATTATTTTGTATGAGTAAAGTTGCTTATAAAAGATTAGCTATTTTTTGTGTAATCATTACCGCTTTTGGCGCAATTCCTGAAATTTCACGAATAATGACTTCAAATGCACCCGATATTGCACCACAAAGAACCTACTTAACTATTATGGTTGTGTCGATAACCTGTGGTATTTTGTATCTAGCATTCTATTTTTGGCGAAAAGGCACTAAAAAATAAAAGCGCCATACAGTTGTATATGACGCTTTTGTAGATATGTAATTGAAAAATGTGTGTCTCAGTTTGATACTTTTTGTCATTCCTACGAAGGCAGGAATCTATTTATTTTCCATAGCACTTCTCGATGCGAAATTTCTAGTAGAATTTCACTCGAAGTGACGTTTGAATTCTTGTTGTATTTTTAGATTTCATTTTTATAGATTCCCGCCTACGCGGGAATGATAAAAAGAACTAATTAATACGCTTCTTCATGCACATTTGCCACCGCTCTTCCAGAAGGATCGTTCATGTTTTTGAAAGATTCATCCCATTCCAAAGCGGTTACCGAACTACAGGCTACTGATGGTACCGAAGGCACTGTTAACGAAGCTGTTTCTGATGGAAAATGCTCCTCAAATATGCTGCGATAGTAATATTCTTCTTTTGCTCTTGGTGTTTGTACTGGGAAACGGAATTTTGCGTTTGCCAATTGCTCGTCCGAAACTTCGCTTTCTACTAATTCTTTTAAGGTATCAATCCAGTCGTAGCCTACGCCATCACTAAATTGTTCTTTTTGTCGCCATGCAACGCTTTCTGGTAAGTAGGATTCAAATGCTTTGCGCAATACCCACTTTTCCATACGTTCGCCGTTGATCATTTTGTCTTTTGGATTGATGCGCATGGCAACATCCATAAATTCTTTGTCTAAGAAAGGCACACGCCCTTCTATTCCCCAAGCTGCCAATGATTTGTTGGCACGTAAACAATCGTATTGGTATAATTTGTCTAGTTTACGAACGGTTTCTTTGTGTAATTCTTCCGCACTTGGCGCTTTGTGGAAGTATAAATAGCCTCCAAAAATTTCGTCAGCACCTTCGCCTGAGAGTACCATTTTGATTCCCATAGATTTGATGACTCTTGCCATTAAGTACATTGGCGTTGAAGCTCTTATCGTAGTAATATCGTAGGTTTCTAAGTGATAAATAACATCTTTTATTGCATCCAACCCTTCTTGAATGGTAAAGGTAATTTCGTGATGCACGGTTCCGATATGATCTGCCACTTTTCTAGCAGCAGCTAAATCTGGCGAACCTTTCAATCCGATAGAGAACGAATGCAATTGTGGCCACCAAGCTTCTGCTGTATCGTCTGATTCGATACGTTTTTGCGCATATTTTTTCGCTACGGCAGAAGTGATCGAAGAATCCAATCCGCCCGAAAGTAACACTCCGTAAGGTACATCAGACATTAATTGTCTGTGAATGGAAGCTTCTAAGGCTTCACGCAGTTCGTCAATGCTTGTTTGGTTTTCTTTGACAGCTTCATAGTCCATCCAATCGCGTTGGTACCATTGTTTTAATTCGCCGATTTTACTATCTAAATAGTATCCTGGAGGAAATACTTCAATTTTACTACATACACCTTCTAAAGCTTTCAATTCAGACGCTACATAGAATGTTCCGTGTTTATCCCAACCAATATATAAAGGAATGATTCCCATATGATCTCTTGCTACTAAATACGCATCTTGTTGTGCATCATACAATGCAAAACCAAAAATTCCGTTCAATTCATCTAAAAACGTACTTCCTTTTTCTTTGTATAAGGCAAGAATGACTTCACAATCGGATTGTGTTTGAAAGTTATACGAACCTTCAAACTGTTTGCGTAATTCTCTATGATTGTATATTTCTCCGTTCGCCGCCAAGATTAATTGTTTATCTTCACTGAACAAAGGTTGTTTTCCTGATACTGGATCGACAATTGCTAAACGTTCATGCGTTAGAATTGCATTTTCAGCACTGTAAATTCCACTCCAATCCGGTCCACGATGACGGATTTTTTTCGACATTTCTAAAAGTTGAGGTCTCAACGCTTCAGATTTTTGTTTAAGCTCAAAGGCACATACAATTCCACACATAATTTTTCTTTTTTTCAATTACAGTACAAATATTAGGTATAACTTTCAATTTAAAAACATAATAATCATTTATACTTACAATTTAAAACTATAAATATTACTTTTATTGTTAATTGAAATTATTTAACGCTAAAAGTACTTCCAAACTTTCAAACTATAAAAAAGGTATAAAAAAAGAAGCTATCTTAAACGGCAAGGTTTCAAAAAGTAAGATATATCTGATAATATATTCAGATAAACCAATCATCCATTGAGAAATACACTTCATAGATTGCTATTTTACGTCCAGCTATTCATGCCCTAGTTTTGTCTTGAAAATTTTACATAGTCTCATCAATATTAAACGAATAGCTATTCTATTTGACTATGAAAAACTTCATCATATACATATTAATTTAATACACATTACACATGGCAATTATTAGCAACTTTGAATTACTTTACAAACCTATAGCACCAGTAACTGGACCTTCTGCAGAAGTTGGAAGAGTCGTTGTACAAGGTTATTTTTTAGAAATCTCTAATCTTGAAAATAGAGATATTAAGCTCATATTAAGAACTCGGACTCCGGTTAGAGTCATTCCATCTAGCCCAAATACTGAATTTACGAACACAAATAATACGGTGGCTTTTGACATTACATCAGACAATGTATTTAGCACTACAATGACAAGCGCTGGTGAACAGATTGCTGGAAAACAATTAGGGCATTATGTGCCTTGTCTTTTTATTCCTGCTGGCCAAACAGCATCAGTGGCTATTTTACCTAATTTGGCAAACTTATTTATGTCTCCTACTGCTGATTTAGCTATTAGAGGATATACTGAGTTACTCCTAAGTTCTAACATAGATTCTTTTAGTCCATTGACATTCTCAGACCCAGAAACGGCTCGCATTTTAGTTTCTGCGGAACATAGAGGTACCTTTTTAGATCCACAGTTTGATCCTAGTTATAGTGGAACACAAACCAATTTAGATTTTGATCAATTGTCATATAGTCTAAATACAGCCAATGGAAAAGCATTGCAAGTGATTAATACACATGCACCGTGTAATGATCCGTTTCAAAACTTACTCACAAGTAATGCCCTAATTACGGGGATGCGATCATTAGCACCAACTACTTCAGAAACATCTTTGAGTACATTAAGTGATACTTTGTTTAAAGGTGCCAACAGCCCTAAAAGAAGTACTGGCGCTATGGTCGGTGCTACACCCGTAAGGTTTAAATACGCTGTTAAAGATGGCAAATATGTTGTAGACGAAGAAAGTGCTTTAACTGCGCTAAATTTAATTATGAAAAGAAAACGATTGACAAAGAAAGAAATAGATGCTGAAACTTTAGTTAAAAATATCAATAAAGCACTTAGCGGCGATAAGCGTGCTGACAAGTATGTTAATGAAATGCTTGATACGTTGATTTAAAATACTAATTAGTTTCCGATTCATATTTTAAAAGCGGGATTTCCTTAACGGATTTCCCGCTGTAGCATGTATTGATTTTTATCAAAAAAATACGGCTTTCCCTTACATATTTGCTTGTGAATCGTTTGTATGCTCTATAATTTTAACATCTTAATTGAAAGTTTAACAAAATCCTAAGAAGAAGTTTTACTACTTTTATCTCGAAATAATTGCACGATGAAAAAGCATTTTTTAGCCACAGGATTTTTAATCATTACTTTATTATTTAGTATAGATGCCACTGCACAAAAGTTCAGTGATGTTGATAAGAGTCCGCATGACATCAGTTATTTTAAAGCCAAACGAAATGCACCACCCATTATTAAAGTGGTGTATGGAAGACCACAAAAGAAAGGTCGTAGTATTTTTGGAAGCTTAGTTCCTTATGGAAAAGTTTGGCGTACTGGCGCTAATGAAGCCACAGAAGTTACTTTTTTTAAAGACGTAACATTAGGAGACCAAGAAATTAAAGCAGGAACGTACAGTTTGTTTACCATTCCCAATAAAAATTCTTGGACAATTATTATAAATTCAGACACCGACATTTGGGGATCTTATTATTACAATAAAGATAATGATGTAGCTCGCCTAGATGTTCCTGTCAATAAAATTGATGCTTTAGAGTATTTTTCTATTGCATTCACAAAGGAAACTGATGGTGCTCGCATGATACTAGCATGGGACAATATTAGTGCTGCGGTACCGTTTAGTTTTTAATTATTCTTTATTTATTGTTATTATTGGTTATTTGAAAACTCAGAATTCTTACGACTTCTGAGTTTTTGTTTTTTAGGATCTCTTGAGAGATCAGTAGTGAGTTATTAGTATTGAGATTAGGAAGTTGCAAGAACCGCTAAAGTTTCAAATTTTCGCGAGATTGCAAATCTCGCTAGAGCGAAACAAGTCTAAGAGGTAAATTTGAAACTTTAGCGGTTCATACGAGTCTGAGAAGCCTATTTCACTTTTTTTCCTGCAACAAACGTTTGCAATACATTGGTATTAAAAATGTCATTTTCTGGAATTTCCATGATGTTTTTATCTAGCACAATAAAATCTGCAAATTTTCCTGTTTCAATGCTCCCTTTTTCGTTTTCTTCAAAATTGCTATACGCTGCCCAAATGGTCATACCTTTGAGTGTTTCTTCGCGAGATAAAGCGTTTTCCATTTGATAACCACCTTCAGGATAGTGCTTTGAGTCTTTTCGCGCCACAGCGGCATAAAACGTCTTGAACGGACTTACATATTCTACTGGAAAGTCAGTTCCTAAGGCAAGTTTCCCAGATAAGTTTAAGAGTCTTTTGTACGCATACGCGCCTTTTTCGCGTGTTTCTCCCAAACGATCGCCAGCCCAGTACATATCACTGGTTGCATGTGTTGGCTGTACCGATGGAAAGATATTATCGTTTTTGAAAATGTCAAAATCAGCTTCATCAATGACTTGTGCATGTTCTATTTTCCAACGACGATTGCGTTGTCCTTCCAATGCTTTTGCATAAGTTTTTAATACTTGATAATTGGCTGAATCGCCAATGGCATGTGTGTTCATTTGGTAGTTGGTTTTCGCAATACGCTCCGCTAATTTTGAAAGTTCTGCGGGACTCGTCACCATGGCACCAAAATGATTTTCTTGATCTGAATAAGATTCTTTTAATGCTGCTCCCCGCGAACCTAACGCGCCATCACCATATACTTTGAACGAAGATACATTCAAGTAATCTGTTTTGTACGGTTCTTTGTCAATATAATATTCCACATTTTCCGGCGTATTGCTAATCATTGCGTACATGCGGATTTTGAGGGTTTCCGCTTTTTGTAAACTGTCAATAAGATTGATGACATCTTTACTTAAACCTGCATCGTTTACCGTTGTTAAACCATACGAGAAACATTCCTTTTGTGCGTCTTTTAATGCTTGAATTTGCTGCGCGCGATTGGGTTGTGGAATAATTTTATCTATTAAATCCATTGGATTGTCTACCAGAATTCCTGTGAGTTTTCCATCTTTGAGTTGTACTTCGCCGCCAGGAATTTTTGTTGCTGCTGTGATTCCTGCCATGTCCAACGCTTTCTGATTCACCAAATATGCATGTCCATCCACACGTGTGAGTGCAATAGGCGTGTCAGGGAATAGTTTGTCTAAACGATCTTTCGTTGGAAATTCTTTAACTTCCCAATCGTTTTGATCCCAACCACGCCCTGTAATGAACGGCACATTTTTTTCTTTTTGAAATTCGAAAATACGTTGAATGACTTCTTCATAACTTTCGGTTCCTACTAAGTCTACGCTTTGTTTGTCGGTTCCTAATCGGTAAAAGTGACAATGCGCATCAATGAATCCTGGAAAAACAGTTTTTCCGTTAACATCAATCGTTTTTTCAGCTTCGTATTTTGTTAAGATATCGCTTGTAGTTCCTACTTCAACAAATTTTCCATCTTTTACGGCAAACGCTTCTGCATCAGAAAAGTTTTTATCAACTGTGTAAACTTTCGCATTGATGACGATGGTATCAACTGTTTGTTTTTGTGAACAGGAAATAGCACAAATAATGAGTGTTAAGAGTAGAAGTTTTTTGGTCATTTGGTCTAATATTTTATCATGTAGTTTTCAAAGTACTTCTCGATACAATTTTCTTCATTTCATTGCGAAAATCACTCGAAGTGACGTTTGAGTCTATCATTTGAGTGATTAAAAATACAATTTTTTAAAATGGTTTTTCTTGTGGAAGAATTCATCTGAAGAAAATTCACAAAAAAAGCGTTTCAAGTGATGAAACGCTTTTCTTTATTTTATAAGTTTTCTTGTTTAGAAATCAAATTTATAAGTGGCTCCTGCCATAATTTGGAATTGCTGTACTGGAAAGTTTACCCAACGCTGATAGTCTTGATTGGCAATATTGTTTGCTTTTGCAAAAACCGATAAACGATCGTTGAAACGATAACCAAGATGCGCATTTACATCAATAAAACTATCTAATGTTACGGTAACTGGTGCTGTTTGTATTGCAAAACCTGTGATATCAAATTGATCTTTTCGTTCACCAATGAAGAAAATATTCGCGCCTGCAAACCAGTTTTCTGTGATTTGATAGTCTGCAAAGATAGACGCTTCAAGCTCTGGTAAGTTCCACGCTTCTTCTTGCTGATCGGTACTGTAATTGAAATATTCCGCCTTAGCGCCAAATTTAAAGTTACTCGTAATATCCACATTGATTTCACCAAATACCGAAAGTGTTGTTACATCGTCGTAGAGAACCGTAAAGGAATTTCCATAGGAATATCCATTGTCTGGTTGTGGATTGAGCGTATTGGCTCTAAAAAGTGGTTTGCCCTTTTCTGAAATATAGGACGCTCTGGCGTTGTAACTTACGTTAGAAGTTAGCTTTCCTTTGATTCCTAAGTATCCGTTGTATTGTTGATCTGTTGGAGCAATTCCCAACGTTGGAGACATGAAAAAGTTTTCTTGCACGAAGTCGTAATATGAATTTTGTTGTAAGTCACCTTCTATTCCCGCGTATGCAATGATATCATCGCCACTGAGACGATATTGCGCTGTAATTCTTGGATAGATAAAGATATCGTTTTCACTGTTTTCCAAATCCATTCCTACATAGATTCCTGCGCCAAAGTTGACCGTTAAATCGTCACGTAGAATGACCAAACTTGGAGAGATTCCTGCTTTTAAGATGCTGTAATCAATACTTCCTGTGCCCGCATAATTATTTTTAAATGTTCCGCCAACATAGTCAATATCAACCATCGCGTTGATGAGTTCGCCTGCGATTTCCACTTCAAATTCTGGTTGCAAGATCAATCGGTTTTCGCCTGAACTTGTAGCGTCAAACATTCTTCTACACATGATGTTTCCGCCGTTAAAGAACGAATCTTCCATATTTACATCCGCTCCCAAGTAGACATTGTGATAGGTTTGTTGTTCATTAATACCGCCAATTTCCGCTGGAGTTAATCCTACGTCTGGCAAACCATACCAATTGTAAATTTGGTGCTGATACCCTGCTTTTGCTTTCCATGATAAGTCTCTACTGCGATTGATATACGCCAAATCCAACTTCGTATCAAAGAAATTATTATCCAATACTACACCTTCAATATCTCCTTGCGACGAGTGATGGCGTAAAGAAATATCAAAAGTTTCATCTCTACTAATTGCCCTGCTTGTGTAAAAATCAAGTGCTGCCGTGTTGTAGTTTCCTAAACCGAGCGACACATACGTATTGTAGAGTTTTTCAGGTTTTGCTTTCTTTAAATTGGCTGCGCGTCCTTTGGCTGGCGTAAACGTAGACGCTACCGGAAAGGAAAAGATAGCATATTTTATTTCTTTCTTTTTTGCCGTTTCTTTATCATTCAACGAAGGTGTTTGTTTTATTTTGAACGCATCTGAAACTGACGGCGTATACGGTTTTACCACATTTACCACTTCCGTTCCGATGTTTTCTTTATCCTTGTCTTTGTCTTGCGCAGTTGCCAAATTTGCTATTAAAAATACCGCCAGAATACAAGTTGATTTTATGATATGATTTCGCATGTTGTGCTTGCTTTGTAAGTTTGTGTTTGATTTCAATATCGCGCTGCTTTTAGTTTCCATCTTCATCTTCTACGGGTGTCACTGACGAATTTCGCTTGGCTTCTGCCTTTTTAATTTTCGCCAATTCTGCTTCTGCTTTCGCGACTTCTTCTGGATATTTCTGGAAGTTTTTAATAACACTTTCCAAAATGTAGGTTGCTTGGAAAGAATCTTCTAACGCATACGAGTTTTTCGCCATCAAAATCAATCCCTTCGCGCCAAATTGTTTGTAACTCGAATAGTTTTTTACCAGTTTTTGAATGACCGCGTTGGAACCTTCATAATCTTTTTCTTTGTTTTTGAAATACGCTTCATAATACAAGGCTTCTGCGGCTAGTTTCCCTTTGGCAATTTTTTGTACTTCCGCATACGCTGCTTTTGCTTTGTCTTCGTCGTTTGTGGCAATGGCAGAGCGTGCAATGAACACATGTGCGTCACTTTTGATACGATCGTCAATTTTATCATTTGCCAATACTTTTGCTGCATAGGCAAAGGTTTCTGAATAGTTATCTTGCTCGTAGTTGATTTTCATTAAGTTCGATTGCGCATACGTCACATTCTGCGGGAAATCAGCACTTTCTTCCAAGCGTTTTAATACTGGAACGGCTTTCGTATAGTTGTCCGTTTCTAGCAATACTTGCGCCAATCGTGCCAAGGCTTGCTCCGTGTATTCGTTGCGTTCGCTTTGCAATACGTATTCGTAATGTGGAATGGTTTTTTGAGTTTCGCCTTTGCTGAAATAGGATTGCGCCAAGTAAAAGTTTGCTTTGACAGCGTTTAATCCGTTTGGAAACTGCTGTACGTATTTTTCAAATCCTTCAATGGCTTTGTCTGTGTTGTTTTGGATGAATTGCTTTTCCGCAGATTCATACGTCGCTTTGTCCAATTCGGCATCGGTTACGTCAACAAAATCGAGATTTTTTACCCAATTCGCATACACTTCTACTTGTCCTAATTCGATATAGATTAATTTCGCCGTCGCCACTGCTTGAATTGCTTCTTCCGTGTTTGGAAATTTTGCAACCACAGATCGGAATTTTGTCAATGCCACTTGGTTTTTTCCCGTGTTGTAGTTGATCAATCCTTGTTTTAACATCGTTTTTGGCACATACGAACTTTTTGGATACGCTTCCACCATTTTTGCATACATATTCAGTCCTTCCGTGGTTTTGTCCGAATTGATATACGTGTTTCCTAATTCATACATTGCATCATCTCGCAACGACGATTTTTTGTATTTCTTGATGAATGTGTCCAACGCACTAATTTTCGTATCTGTTTTTCCTGTAAAGCCATAACTGATTGCTTTTTGGAAATACGCATAGTCTTCGTCAATTCCTTTCATCGCAATGGCTTTGTCGTAGGCTTTGATGGCGTTTGTATAATCACTCGTTACGAAATAGCTATCTCCTAAACGCAAATAACTGTCATTGACGCGCGCTGTGTCGTCCGCATTGTTCGCAATGAAATTTTCAAAACTCGAAATAGCACTTGTGTATTCTTTTTGTTTGAAGTACGTGTACGCCAAGTTGTAATTGATGGTTTTTGCTTCTTCCGTATCCGTAATATTTGCGTTGGCAAACGATTTGAAACCTTCTAAAGCGATATCATAATTGTCTAATAAATAGTTTGTTTCCGCTTTCCAGAAAGTAGCTCTCGCGGTATATTCAGCAGATTCGTTTTCTTTGAGCGATTTGTCAAAAAATGTCAATGCGTCTTGATAATTGCTGTCGTTGAATAATTCAATAGCTCTGTAAAACGCTACTTTTTGATAGGTCGTTTTGTCACTGTATTTTTTGCTGGATTCCAACAGATTTAACGCCGCTTCATAATCTTTCGACGTAATGTATGAACTCACTAAAAGCTCTTCCAATTCTGCTTGGTGTTCGGTGTCAGGATATTTTTTTAGGTAACTTGTCAATACCGAAGGAACACTTTCGTAAGGATTCCCAATTTCATAACTCAATCGTGCATAATTTAGTCCGGCATCTTCTTGGATTTTCTTTTCAAAATCCATTTGTGACGCGTTACGAAACGCGTTCAACGCTTGTTGTTTCTTGTCTGTATTCAAGTAACATTCACCCAAATGGTAATATGCGTTTTGTGCTACAAAGTTGTTTCCATCTACAATTTTATTGAATTGTTTGATAGCGTTTTCGTACTCTTTTTGTTTGTAGTACGCGTAGCCTAATTGGTAGAAATCTGTGTTGTTCCAGCGTCCTTTTTTACCTTTATATGCTTTTAGATACGGAATTGCTTCTTCGTATTCTTTTAGATTGAAATGACTTTCCCCGATGATTTTATTAAGTTCTGAAATTTCTTTGCGATCGGCATTTGGCAATTCTTTCTTAGACAAGTCGATTGCCTTTTGAAAGTTCCCCAATTTAAAGTTCATGTCAGCTTTAAAGTACGACAGCTTTTCGTTGTATTCTTCATCTTGTGAAACACCATCGAAATATTCACTTGCTTCTTTGTAGTTATCTTCTTGGTACGCAATATAACCTGTGTAGTATTTTGCTTGTGAACCGTATTTTGGAGAATCTAATAGTTTTTGAAAGTATTCTTTGGATTTCCCGTACTTTTTAGAGGTAAAATACGCGTATCCTTTTTTAAAGTTGTATTCTTCTCGTTGCGCGTTGGTCAAGCCTTTATCGCCTGATTTGTCGTACCATTTTAAGGCTCGCGCGTATCTTCCATTCTCAAAATAATAATCGGCAACATCAATGTAGGCGGAATTTCTTTTGGTACTTGTCGGATAACTTTTTACAAAATCTTCCATCATCGTATCTGCGCCAAGTTGGTTCAAGCGCACTGCACAATTAGCAATATAGTAGACGCAATTGGCTTCCGTTTCGTAATCGGAAGTACCGCGTTTCACCTTGTCAAAAAGTGTTTGCGAAGCTTGATACTGTTTGCTATTATACAGATGTAAGGCTTCGTTATAGTCTTTTAAATCGTGTGTGTACACTTTGGTTTTTTGTGCGTATGAGAGTTGAAAACATACAAGCACCAAGCATAGAATGAATTGAAGATTTTTTTTGCTCATGAATCTTGTGGTTTTATGAGATTTGCAATGCTTTGCGTCGAATT
Source organism: Kordia sp. SMS9 (assembly GCF_003352465.1). NCBI lineage: Bacteria > Pseudomonadati > Bacteroidota > Flavobacteriia > Flavobacteriales > Flavobacteriaceae > Kordia > Kordia sp. SMS9. The sequence goes on from NZ_CP031153.1 coordinate 5,295,918, forward strand.
TCTATTCCTTACAAACATAATGTAAATAAATAGGTTTCGCCAAATTTGAAAGGTTCAAAAATTCTTTTATTTAGTAAAGTAACGTTGCTTTTTTGGTATAAGTATATCATTTGTGTTTAAATAGTAATTTCTACCGCGTATTTAGCAGTTTCTTAACAATTTCATGCAAAATTTTTAAAGCATTATAAATAGATCTTTTTTTATTTACAACAATTCACGGAATTATCGGACAGCCTGTTTTAACGCGACCTAATTATCTATTACCTTTATTTTATGAATCTTAAAATCTAACTATTATGAAAAAACGCAATTTTAAAACCTTACAATTAAACAAAAATTCTATTTCCTTTCTAAACGCAAACGCTCTTAATGGTGGAGCTGTAAGAGGCTCAACGCTTCCTTCAAGCATTGATCAACCATGTCCAATATCTCAACATGATTTTTTTTGTGATTCTACGGGTCCTTTTCCTTCCGATGTAAACACTATGTGTATAGAAGTTTGCGCAGGTAATACACTAGATGATGGTTGTGGCTCTATAGGTGCTTGTCCAGATTCATATTGGTGCTAAATGAATTTTAGTATAAAAAATTGAAAAGTTCTGATTTTCAAGTGCATTTTATTAAATTATTCGTAATTATCACTCATAAGAAATGTGAAATTCATGTATTGTAAGATGGGTTTTGTATATTGATAAGAACTTTAATTAAAACTTAATAAATCATGAAGAAAAAAGGAATTAAACATTTAAAATTTAACAAAACTACGATTTCAACCATTAACAAAATTAAAGGTGGAACTGATTCCAAACCGTTATCAATTTGTCATTGTAAATCGTATGGACATTGTCCTCCAAAAGAGGCACCAGCGGATAACAGTCCAGTAAATTAATAATAATGTACAGCGAACTTCGGTTCGCTTTTTTTATGTCAAAACCGCTTTTATCACAATAAGTTTTCTGTATTGCGGTTTAATTGTTTACTTTGTGTAACCGATTTTAAAATCCCTTAGTATTCATGGAACAAATTCTCAGTCTTAGAAACGTTTCTATTTTTCAACGCGAAAATTTAATCCTTTCCGATGTCAATCTCACGATTCATAAAGGTGATTTTGTGTATTTGATTGGAAAAACAGGATCTGGAAAGAGTAGTTTCATGAAAACCTTGTATGGTGATTTGCCGTTGACAGAAGGTGAAGGAACTGTGGTCGATTTCAATCTAAACACTTTAAAAGAGAAAGATATTCCGTTTTTACGTAGAAAATTAGGCATTGTTTTTCAAGATTTTCAATTACTCCAAGATCGCACAGTTGCCGATAATTTATTGTTTGTACTGAAAGCCACTGGCTGGAAAGATAAAGACAAAATGCAAACAAAGATTGATGAGGTGTTGGATAAAGTTGGTATGAAAACGAAAAACTTCAAATTTCCGCATCAACTCTCTGGTGGAGAACAACAACGCATTGCTATTGCGCGTGCACTTTTGAACGATCCAGAATTGATCATTGCCGATGAACCTACTGGAAATCTCGATCCGCAAACCAGTGTGGAAGTCATGCAAGTATTACAAGAAATTAATCAAAACGGTCGTACCATTTTAATGGCAACGCACGATTATGCTTTGTTGTTAAAATATCCTTCAAAAACGCTCAAATGTGACGAAGGTAAAGTATTTGAAGTCGTTCAGAAAAATGTATAATTCGCTCAAAAAAACACTAAAAAAGCTACTTCCGAAGCGTTTTATTTTTAATAATGAACCTTTTTTTCGGTCTTTACACGGCATTTTGTATTTGGGAAACAAGCACCAATGCGGCGTTTGTAAAAAGAAATTACGAAGGTTTATCGAGTTGCCAAATAAGGATTTATTGTGTCCGTTCTGCGGAAGCTTGGCAAGAAATCGCCGTTTGTGGAACATTTTAACTACTGAAAACTATCTAAAAGGGCGTATCTTGCATTTTTCGCCTTCGCGGAATATCTACCGAAAACTCAAAAAACGGTCTGATATTACGTATGTAACTTCTGATTATGAAGATGAATTTATTGCCGACCATCAATTCGACATCACCCATATTGACCAAGAAAAAGCTACTTTTGATACCATTATTTGCTTTCACGTGTTGGAACACATTCCTGACGATCGTAAAGCAATAAAAGAATTGTACAGAGTTGCCAAACCGAATGCGAATGTACTAATTCAGACACCTTTTAAAGATGGGGAAATTTACGAAAACGATCAAATTATTACTCCTGAAGATCGATTGAAACATTTTGGACAGGAAGACCATGTACGTGTTTATTCTCCAGAAGGATTAAAAACACGCTTAAAACAAGCTGGTTTTACAGTAAAAAGCTTATATTTCACGCCTAAAAGTGATGACGCCTATTTTGGATATGCGTCTCCTGAAATTGTTTTAATTGCTACCAAATAATGTTGTCGATCCTCATTCCAACGTATGATTACGATATTTCTTCTTTAGTGGAAGAAATACACAGTCAAATCACAAAAACTGATTGTGCGTTTGAGATTTTATGCTTGGATGATCATTCGAACGACAAAGAAACCATTCACAACAATGAGCGCATCAATACGTTTTCGAACGCTTCCTACACCGTTTTGCCGGAGAATATTGGTCGCAGTCGCATTCGCAATTTACTCGCACAAAAGGCAACATTTGATTGGTTATTATTTTTAGATGCAGACGTACTTCCTGTCAATTCCAATTTTATTAAAAAGTATATTGAAGCTATTTCTGCTGAAAAAGAAGTGATTTATGGCGGAATTTTATACCAAGAAGAGAAACCAAAGCAAGAAAATGTATTGCGTTGGATTTACGGAAAAGAACGGGAAGCTTTGAGCGTGCAACAACGAGAAGAAGCCTTGTATTTACGGTTTTTAACCTTGAGTTTTTTGATTAAGAAAGATGTATTTCAACGTGTAAAATTTAACGAAGATATTCCGAATGCGCGTCATGAAGATACGCTGTTTGCCAACGATTTGAAACATGCAGAAGTGCATCTGACACATATTGAAAATCCTGTGTATCACTTGGGTTTGGACACGAGCAAGGAATTTATTCGAAAGTCTATGGAATCAGTAGAAGTGCTGATTTTATTTTTGAAAAACGGATTGATCAAACACAATGATATTTTGATCACCAAAGTCTTCGGACGTGTCAAAAAATTTGGAATTCATCATATTTTGTCGCTCTTTTATGGTTGGTTTGGAAATTATTTTGAGAAAAACTTGCTCTCTAATAATCCTTCTATGTTTATTTTTGACTTGTACAGATTAACGTATCTTTGTTATTTAGATAAGCGTCAATAATGCCACTTTTTTCCGTAATTATTCCATTGTACAACAAGCAAGCGTACATTCAGCAAACTGTTGAAAGCGTGTTGCAACAAACGTGTACAGATTTTGAGTTGCTAATTGTGAATGATGCTAGTACGGATGAAAGTGTTTCGGTGGTTTCTCAAATTTCGGATTCCAGAATTCAACTGATTGAAAACTCAGAAAACGTAGGACTTTCTGCGACGCGAAATCACGGGATTTCGAAAGCGAACGGTGAAATTATTGCCTTGTTGGATGCAGATGATGTTTGGCGTCCAAACTTTTTGAAAACCATTGAAAAACTCTACATTACTTTTCCAGAAGCTTCTTTGTATGGAACGGATTATGTGGAAACCTATACGTCGCATGAAGATTTGATTCCGAGAAAAAATATAGATCGTTCTTTGCAAGGAACTTCATTTTTGATTTCCGATTTCTTTAAAGCGAGTATGTTCCAACCTATTTTTTGCCAGAGTAGTTTGGCATTTAAAAAGGAGATTTGCACTGAATATGAAGTATTTGATTCGAACATTACCTTTGCAGAGGATATTGATTTTTATATACAATACAGCTCAAAACATCGTGTTGCGTATCATTTTGAAGCACTTGCCGAAGTCCGTTTTGAAGTGCCCGATCAAATGAGTAAAAACGCCATTATTACAAAGACTTTACCCGATTTGGATCGTTTTGAAATTTTAGCAAAAGATAACAATTCCCTCAAGAAATATTTGGATTTGTATCGCTATATTTTTGCTTCGCTCTACACCTTAGAAAACGCCATTCCACAACGAAACGCCATGTTGAAACATATTGATTATAACAATTTGACTTTTAAACAACGTTTCTTATTGAGAAGTCCACGATTTGTCATGGTATTGGTCAAAAAATTGAAAGGCTTTTTGTTGAAGTTGAATGTTCGGGTGACTTCTTTTTAGGTCTTGGGTCGTAAAAAAACTATTTTTTAATTCAAATTTTGGCAGCTAAGATTCAGCGTTTCACAAAAAACCTACTTTGAAAGTTTCACGTCTTCTTTAGTGATCACGTAATCTTGGTAATCGCGGATGTAGTCGGATTCGTTGAATTCGTCTGAAGCTAAAACTAAGCAAACCGCTCCAGAAGAAAAGTTTTCCAATTCGCGCCAAATTCCGTGTGGAATTAAGCAACCTTGATTGGGTTTGTTGAGTAAAATACGTCTTTTGGAAGTGCCATCTTTAAAAATAACTTCAAAACTTCCACTAAGGGCAATTAAGACTTCGTGTTGCTCTACATGTGCATGTCCACCGCGTTTTGCGCCACTAGGAATGTCGTACAAATAATATACACGTTTGCATTTAAAAGGGATCGTATCGCCTTCAATGACAGAAATATTTCCTCTAAAGTCTTCGATTTTGGGGATCGTTATGAGTTGAATATCAGCAACAGTTGTAGACATATTTTAGACGTTTATAAGTTGAACCCATTGCTGGATTACATTTTCTTCTGTGAATTTTGATATGGAATATACAGCATTTTGTTTACAATTCATATACAATTCCATATTTTCGATTAAAAGTAACATTGCTTCTTTCAAATTCGCAAAGTTTTGATCTTCAACGAGCAAACCGTTGGTTTTGTGTTGAATTATTTCACTTGGTCCCGATTTGCAATCAAAGGAAATGACAGGCGTTTTTTGCTGCAATGCTTCTAATAAAACCATCGGAAAACCTTCTACCCTACTCGACAATATTAAATATGTTGCATTTTGAATGTATTCCGTCACGTTTTCTACAAATCCGAGCAACTTTACATGCGCTTGCAAGTGTAATTTTGAGATTAAGTTTTCTAACGATTCTTTGTCGTTTCCATCGCCGCAAATGTAGAGTTTGATGTTTTTTTCTGCAAGTTTGGAAGCGTGATAGGTTTCAACCAAACGATCAAACTGTTTGATGTCGTTTTGCAAGCGTCCGACAGCAATAATGTAGTCGTCTTTTACTGGCGTTTTTTCATTCTGAGTCGATTCTACAGCAGTGATATAATTAGGAATGTGCAACAGGTTTTCAAAGTCGTACATGTGTCCTAATTTTAACTCAATCGCTTCTGAAACCGCCACAATTGCATGTGTTTTGTTGTAAATTTCTCTGAATAGTTTCCCTTTCGGGATGTGCCATTCAATGTGGTAACTGTGTACCATTAGGATCATTTTTTTGGCTTCAAAGATGAATTTGTGCAGCAAGTATTCCATCACAAATCTACTGCGTGCTCTAAAGTCAATATACATGTCTGCATTGCAGGTTTTGTACGCTTTTTTGAACGCGAAAAATTTCTGAATTTGCTTGATAATTTTTATGGAAGATTCGTTTTTACCCAAATTGTACAAGGTTCCCGCAAAATCATAGGTAATTTGATCTTTTAGAGAAATGATAGATACTTCAAAACCGTACTTTTGAAGCGATTTGGAAAAGTTTGCCGCCTGCTTTTCTGCGCCGCCGCCACTAAGACATTCGACAATTAAACAGATTTTCTTTTTAGAATTTTGCAGCATAAAGTTTTCCTACTATCTTTCACACAAATATACTGTTTATGCGCATATTATTGGTTGGAGAATACAGTAGATTTCACAATTCGCTTAAAGAAGGTCTACAAGAGTTACAGCACGATGTTACATTGATTGGGCGTGCTGATAACTTTAAAAATTATCCTATTGATATTTCGTTGGAAGCTACTTTTTTTCATAAAAAGATTCCGAATGCGTTTCGCCAATTGCTCTTTAAAGTATGTAAGATTGATATTGCTTTTTTAGAAATTACCTATCGTTTTTTTAAACATCGAAAGTCGTTTCAAAATTACGATGCCGTGCAATTAATTAATGAGTTTCCGTTTGCCACGATTCCGTTTGTAGAGCGAAAGTTGCTGAAATACATCTTTAAACATAATAAAAATGTGTATTTGTCTTCTTGTGGCGACGATTTTCATTATGTGAATTTTATTTTGAATGCCAATTTGCCGTATCACATGCTCACTGCATACGAAAACGATAAAAGTACTAAAAAGTGGTTTCAGTATTCGCTGCAATATTTATCGAAAGCGCACGAAAAGTTGCATCATTTTGTAATTGAAAACGTAAAAGGAATTATTCCTGCGAATTTTGATTATGAAATGGCCTACAGAAATCATCCAAAAGTGTTGCCGCTTGTTCCGTTTCCTATTAATGTAGATTTGTTACCGTATGAACCTTTACAATATGATGGAAAGGTGATTATCTTTCACGGTGTGAATCAGGTAAATTATTTGAAGAAAGGAAACAATTTGATTGAAAAAGCCTTACACATTGTGGAAGCAAGATATCCAAATCGTGTAGAAGTGAAAACGGTGTCCAATTTGCCGTATTCAGAATATATTGAAACCTATAACAGCGCGCATATTATTATGGATCAGTTGTATGGTTATGATCAAGGATATAATGCCTTGGAAGCGATGGCAAAAGGAAAAGTAGTGTTTTCTGGTGCTGAAAAAGATTTTTTAGCATATTATAAACTAGAGAAACCTGTATTGATGAATGCGACACCTAATGTAGATGATTTGGTGGAAAAACTAAGTCATTTAATTGAAAATCCTCAAGAAATGATAGCGATTGGTGAAAACGCACGCACTTTTGTAGAGGAGTTTCACGAGTATAAAAATGTTGCTGAACAGTATGTAGAGTGTTGGTTTTCATTGTCCGAGTTAGAAAATCGTGCTTAACTCGCGCTAAATGTTGCTTTTGTTGATGATTTATGAACCATCAACACGGTTTCTTTCAAGTGATCATTCGTATCGGTAGCTTTGTTTCATTATTAATTTAAAAATCAAATATAATGAAAAAGCGAAATTTTAAATTCTTACGATTAAATAAGAAACCTATTTCTAACTTGAATGCCTTAGAGGTTAAAGGAGGAAAAAATTCGTATGACACCACCTGTCCAATTAACGGCTATAATTTAGGATGTAATGAACCTGAGGAAGAAGCGCCAGATCTTTATACAAGTTATCTTCCAACAGAAGAAGGTGGTGGCGTACCAAGTGAATGTGGTAGAGATTATTAATAATGAGAAGGCTGTCTAAAAGATTTTAGATACGTCATTCTGGACTTGATCCAGAATCCCATTAAATTGATTTTCAACTGTTATGGGAAACCGAATCAAGTTCGGTTTGATGAAATCTGTACTTTTTAGAGAGCCTCTTCCTTTTTTTTGATTATTGAAGCCTACGAATGCCTTCATAGACTACAATACTGACTGCATTGGCTAAATTTAAGCTTCTAATGTGTTCGCTAAACATAGGAATGGTGTACAAATCTTCTTTGTGAGCATCCGTGATTGCTGCTGATAAACCAACAGATTCTTTTCCAAAAACTAAAAACAACTCATCTTCAAACGGAATTTCGGTATAGCTTTTTTGACTTTTACTGGTGAGATACACCATTTTTTTGTTTGTATTTTTCGTGTAGAATTCTTCTATATTTTCGTAAATATGAACATCTAAGTGTTGCCAATAATCAAGTCCTGCACGTTTCAGGCGCGCGTCGGTAATTTCAAAACCAAAGGGTTTTACTAAGTGCAAGTTGGAACCAGATGCCAAGCTTAAACGTCCTATATTTCCTGTATTTGTGTGAATTTCGGGTTCAACCAATACGATGTTGTATGCCATTGTATTTGATATGATTATTCTTCCTGTTTACCTATATATGTTACTCCTGTTGCTAATATACTCATACCACTTATGATTCCCATACCAATGGCACTCTCTGAATTCCCTATATACACACAAGAGATTCCAGTTATTAAAGATATCATTAAAAATAAAGCTCTGATTGAATTCATAAATTTTAAATTAGTAATATAATTAGTTTTCTTCTCTTCCAATATATGTGATAGCTATTGCTATAAAACACATTCCGCCTAGTAATCCAAAACCAATAGCGCCGCCATTTGCTCCAGAATGACTTGTAACCTCATGAATATTTATTGAACTATTGTTGTAATCTTTGATTTCTACACTTCCAAATTTAGCTGCTCCAATAACACTAAATATTGCAACAAAAATTAAAAATCCTCTAAAAGTTTTCATAAACTGTAATTATGTGATTGTTTTTGTGATTGGCTAAAATCAAAAATAATTGAGGGAAGTATTCAAATATAAATATTCTTCGTTATGAAGCAATATTTTATTCAAACTTTATATAATCAATTTCTATTTTAAAAGGTCCTGCTTTTTTCTCGTTAGAGATGAATCCGATGCGGAGAATGTTTGCCAATTCGTTTTGTGTAGGTTTCCCATCACGTTTGCGCCCAATATTGTACCGATCAAAATCGGTAAAGATGATTTCTTTGGTTACCCATTTCCAATCTGTTGTTGGCAAATTTACTTTATAATATGGAACGTACCAACGTCTGTCCATTTCTAGCGTAAATCCCATTGCGTATTGTTTGGAACGGTAATGAATGATTATTTTTTTATAGGAAGAAAGATCGCGTTTTTGATAATTACTTCGATACGAGGAAAAACCGCCGTTGTTTTCTAAAGAGATGTTTCCGCTAAACACTACACTGTCATCCGTAATTCGATAATCGCCTTCAGAAAGTCCGCCCATCACACCATCATTTGTAATCTTCCAACGTTCGTTGTCTTTGTATTTTCCAAAATCAACATTATCTTGTTGTGCATAGATGAATTGAGATAGCAGGAGAAAACAGATCGTTTTTAACATGTTCATTTCTTTTTTCCTTAAAGATACAAAGATTTGAAAAACAATCGAATTTCGTATGAAATCCTCCAAACTAATTTGTTAAAATTTGAAATGCAAAAAACACCAAAAGTCATTTTGAACTATGTTTTTAGTTTTTGAATTATTCACTGATTTTTCGTGTTTTTGATGGGTTTCATTCAATAAAATACCTTTTTTCACTTGTTTTTTGAATTATACTCAATAAAATTCGTTTTTCTAGCAAGTTTTAAATGTTAAAATTTTAACATAATTTCATTTTTATTAACATATTTTATGTTAATTTTTTCTTCTCAACGTTAAGTATTGTTAAATGACTTGACATATTTTGTTCAGCCCTTATATTGAAAGTGTGATTATTACAAATCGCAATTACAACACTAAAAAATTACTTCTTGAAAATTTCATTTTGGATCCTCCAAAGTTCAAGCTTTAGTGTTTATTTCAAAGTCAATTATTAATCTTTAAAAAAGAAAAAATTATTATGAATTATTTAAATATGAGTGATGAAAAATTAGTACCTGTAGTCGTAGAATTGAATACATTATTGGCTAATTACCACGTATACTATCAAAAATTAAGAAGTTTTCACTGGAATATTTTAGGAAAAAACTTTTTCGATTTACACGATAAATTTGAAGAACTGTACACAAACGCACAAACAAAAATCGACGAAATTGCAGAACGTGTGTTAACTTTAAAATATCACCCAATTAGTAAAATGAGTGATTATTTGGAAATTTCAGCCGTAAAAGAATCAAGTCCATTATTGACCGATACCGAAATGATTGAAATTTTAATCAACGACCATAAGATGATTTTAGCACAAATGAAAGTCGTGATTGATCATGCAAATGCAGCCGGAGATGAAGGAACACTCGATTTGATTGGAGCCTACATTAGAGAGTTGGAAAAAGCAAGTTGGATGTTAAACGCTTGGTCAAAGAAAACAAGTGCACAGTTGAACAATTCAATGGTAAAAGCCTAATCGCAATTTACTTCGACACAACTATAGACTTTTCTAAATACCAAGTCTTCTAATTACAGGTATTTACAGCTGTTGAAGATGTCATCGCAGCTTAGCAAGAGTATGACGTCATAAATAACAAAAAGAATAAAAGTTATGAAAAATTATATAAAAATTTTAGTACCCACAATAATATTATCAACCTCAATTGCATTTGCGCAAGACACTGTAAAAGCTTCAGAGATTGTACGAGAAAATGTAACCGAATATGAAATCGTAGAAAAAGCGATTGCAAGTGAAACCAGAATTTACGAAGAAACTATTGCAACGTATCCAGTAGCTTTTGACAGCGAAGACAAATACGATTTAAACCAGGAAAGATTGATTGTATCCCCAATTTTAGAGACAACCTTTAAATTAGATACAAATAAAGATTCCAACTTTGAAAGAGAAATTACCATCAATTATACAAAGCCAGACAATTTTAGATACGATTTTATGCTAACGCGCAACGGATTGAATGTATGGTGTACCGAAAAAGGAATGTCCGTAAAAGAGATTCACATGATTGATGCCTATAATAATAAGAAAAAGGTGAATAAATTGACAAAAAAAGGAATGTATAATATTATCATGTCCAACAATGATGTCTATGAAATTGAAGTGATTGACATGAAATAACATACAATCCAATCCCTGAAATAGCCTTTTCGCTATGCAAAAACCGTCTCAGTTTTGAGGTGGTTTTTTTGTGTTTCTATTTTAAAGTGCTATGCTTTGAATTTATTTCGATTAGAAATCAATCATCAGTGCGTTTTCAATCATGGCGCGTTCGCCTTCCCAATCTCTGGAAATATTACTTTTAATAACTTTGGCAGGAATACCTCCAATCATGGTATTTTCTGGTACATCCGAAAAATCTTTTTTCAGAACTGCATGTGAAGCAATTGTAGTAAAATTGGGCGTTTTGGTATCTTTGTAGACCGAAATCCGATTCCCAAAATAATTATAATTCCCTAGATGAATACTGCCTTTCATCTCGCTTTTTTCACCAGTTTCTGTGTTGATCATTGCATGAAAATTGGTATCAATGAGTTGCGATTCTGAACCGATGCGCGCATATTCGCCAAATTTTATTTCTTTAGAACATATAATTTTTCCGCGTGAACCTAACGAAGCCATATTCCCCATTTCGCAATACGCATCGTCCATAATGTTGAGAAAATAATCTTTCCCAAATTGACAATATCCTTTAAATGCCAAATGTCCGTCGAGCGTGATTTCTGCAATACGCATAGAGCGTTTGTTCATTTCATAATTCTGTCCAAAACCAATCATGCCACGTTTGATGGTTGCTGCATCAATTGTGACTTTTCCTTGCAAACTGTTGAATTTTACAGAACCGTAAAAAAACACGGGAAGCTTCCTCGCAATGTGCTTTGGAAACATCTTATAATTGAAATAAATCGTTTTGTACCAATTGACCGTTCGGGCAAACTTGAATCGCCTCCATTGCTTTCGTAACACCTTATATATTTTTTTCAATGGCATACTTATTTTTTTGAAAGCTTGTTTTTTATCAACTGTTTGATATTCATTTTTTGCTGCAATTGCGCGTATGTAAAGATATAAGAAAGTAGCATTATGACAATGATTCCGCCATATTTCAAATAAGTATTCTCTATAAACGTACACACAAACGCCAATCCGCTCAACAAAACACATATAAAAAACAACTTGTAAAATGCAGATTGAAATTGCAAACCGTAAAAGATTTTGGTAATGATCAACATGCTGATAAAGTGAATGATATAGTAAATCAACACACTGATTCCCAAACCTGTCAAACCGTAATAATAATAGCCCGCACAACTCATTCCCAACAGTAACAGATTGAAACAAATCGAAGTTTTGACAAATATTCTAGCGTCACCTTTCGCCAAAATAACATAACCAACTGACCAAGAAACCGCTTTAAACGCCATGCCCAAAACGCCCCAAGAAATCAATCCTAGAATGACTAAAAATTCTTTTGAGTATAATATTTTCACCACTAACGGCGCCGCCAGAAAAAACGTCGTAATAATCGGCGTGATCAATAAAATAGCAATCGTAGCCTGATTTCGAACGGCAATTTGCACTTTGCTATTGTCTGTATGAATGGAAGATAATCGCGGAAAATAATCCGTTCCCATTGCGTTGAAAACCATCCCAACATATCCATTGATGATTAAAAAACCTGCGGTGTAATAGCCAACTTCATCCAATCCGCCCAAATATCTAATGTAAATTTGCAATAAATACGTGGTCGTCAGCGTAATGATTCCCGTAATACTTAGCACCAAACCCAAATGAATCATGTCTTTTCCTCTGCTGTATGCTTCTTTCACACCTAAGGAAATGCGTTGAATATTAAGCGTATTTTCAAAATACCAGAAAAACAGAAAAACCACAACTGCGGTAATGATTATGGTAGGTACAATAGCTTCCAAACCATAAATATAGTATAGCGGAACGGAAACAATCAAACCGACCGTACTTCCTAAAACATTGGCAACTGCAAGTTTTTTGAGCGCTTGTGTTCCTTGCAAAATGGCGATTTTTCCATTGGTCAATTGCATGAAAAAAATCGCGATGGCAATCCAAATAAATTCAAACGTATACGCGGTATTCCCAAAGGTAAGTTTGCTCAATACTGCCGAAAAAATAATTGTAAAAATAGCCCCAATAATTGCTGTAATCATGATGAATTTTTGAAGAATACTCACCGTTTCTATCACCGCTTTTTCATCTTTGGTGTTGTGTACATGTGCCAATTCTTTGACGGCACTTGTGTCCAAACCCAACTTGGCAATTTCACTTACTACTTGAATTGTGCTGTTGAACAATCCGATAATGCCCATTCCGACACCACCTAATAAAATGGCAACAATTTTGACACGAACGATCGAAATCAGAATCTTAAATACCTGAACGCCGCCAAATAGCGAAGTTGCTTTTAAGATGTGCGTGTATGAAAATTGTTGTTTTTCCGTCATATATAGTTTGGAAATTGTCAGTGATTGCTGTACGAATTGAGTAATGAAATGATGGTGTTCACGTCAAATTCATCCATCACAGGACTTATCGGCAAACTCAAACATTCGTTGTGTATTTTCTCCGTGATCGGAAAATGTAAATGATTCCATTCTTTGTACGCTTCTTGTTTGTGTGGCGGAATTTCGTAATGAATCAACGTTCCGACTTCACTTTCTGCCAAATATTTTTGCAATTTAGATCTGTTTTCCGTTCGTATCACAAATTGATGAAATACATGCGAACCATCTCGCGGATGTGTTGGCAATCTAATTTCAGGATTGTCAATGCCCATGCAATAGCGCAATGCGACATCGCTGCGTTCTTCATTGTCCGCATCCAATTGACGTAATTTTATATTGAGAAAAGCGGCTTGAATTTCATCCAACCGATTGTTGACACCTTTGTATTGATTTACATATTTTGAAGATGTTCCATAATTGCGCAATTTTCGGATGATTTCTGCTAATTCCGCATCGTTTGTGGTCACAGCACCAGCTTCGCCCAACGCACCTAAGTTTTTGGTTGGATAGAAACTAAATCCTGCTGCATCACTCAAATTTCCTGCTTTTTTTCCTTCAGAATTTACAGCGCCGTGTGCTTGTGCAGCGTCTTCCATAATGAGCAGATTCTGTTTTTTGGCAATGTCTTGGATTGGACGCATATCTGTGAGTTGTCCATATAAATGCACGACTAAAATAGCGCGTGTTTTCCACGTGATAGCAGCTTCAACCGCAGCAGCATCAATGTTGAAAGTTTCCAGATTTGGTTCTACCAATACAGGTTTTAATCCAGCTTTGGTAATTCCCAGAATACTGGCAATATACGTATTGGCTGGCACAATAATTTCGTCACCTTCTTGCAGTTTTCCTTGAATTTTATACGCTTCTAAGATTAACGTGAGCGCGTCCAAACCATTACTGACACCAATACAATGTTGCGTTCCGCAATAGTTGGCAAACGATTTTTCAAACTGTGTTACATTATTGCCCAACACATAATATCCCGAATCGAGAAATTTCTTGAACGCTGCTCGAAATTCGATTTCAAAGCGCGCATTGATTTTATGTAGATCTAAAAATTTTATCATATAAAAATCGTATCAAGTTTGTGACTTTGTTTCACGTCAATTTCGTAAAAATCTTGCGTGATTGTGCGTGCACCAAAACCTTCTTTCCAATAATTTAGTCCAGTATTGATGTTTTTTCCTTGATTTTCGTTGGAAATACCGAAATCAAAGTACATTTTATCTGCAAAAACTTCATTAAGCAAAAACAGGTGTAAAAAGTCGAGACTTCCCAAATCGTTTTTGTCTTCGTTTCCAGAAATGTATTGTGAATGCGCAACATATTTTGTGTCGAAAATCGTTGTTCCTGCAACAATTGTATCCTCTTTATACACATTAAATTGCCGAATCTGTTTCGGAAAATTTGCTTTTAGTTGTTGAATTTCCACAAGTGAATGTACAGGTTTTGCGGCGTGTTTTTGTGCTAAATTCGGAATGAGTATTTCGTTCCAAAACGCTTCAAACGTATCAACTTCTTTGATGACCAAACCGTGTTTTTTAGCTCTTTTATTTCCTGCGATTCTGTCTCTTGAGATTTTAGGTCTGTGCTGCATGTTCACTACCGAAAGTGCATCTCTACGTGTTAATTTCGCTTCCAAAATAAATAACAAATATTGCAATTCGTTGGTTGGCAACGGACTGTACATAGTTGGCAACAATTTGAGATGTACTTTTTGAAAGTTGTTTTCTTTTGCATGTTCCAACAATATTTTGAAACATTCTGAAACATCGCGGAGTTTTAAGTCTTTGTTGAAAAGCAAACCGCCGTATGTCAAACCCTGATGTGAATGCAATACATTTTCAGCTTCATTTGCAGGAAACACAGCTACTAATTTCTCCTTTTTGTAGAGTAACAGTGAATGATCTTTGAAACGATCTTGATGATAGTCCATAAAATCGCGATAGCACAAAAATGTACTATTCTTTGCTTCCGAGACAAAGTTGTCCCACAGCAATTGGTTTTCACTTGTATATTTGGTTAGTGTATAAATTAGGTTTGGTTTAGAAAAAGTGAATTTACTAATTTTAACGTCAGTTTGGTAGTTGTAGTGTGGAAAAATGAATTTTTATCTTTTTTTGGTTTTTATTTAGATTCCTTTAGCTTTATTCATTCTAACGATAAAAATATATTCAGATCGAAAAAGAAGACACATATACTAGTTTCAGTTCCGCTATAAAATGGTGGGAAAGAAAGCGATTTATCTATAATATCATTACTATTTTAGGAGGATTATTAGTATTCTTCATGAGAAGTGATGTACCCAACGGAATTTCTCCTTATGAAAACTATAGCATCCTATTGTTTTGGTTATTCGGAGCCAATATTTTTTATACTTTTGGCTGGGCGTTAGAAGCTTTACTAAACTATTATTTCAAAGTTCCTTTTTGGAAGAATGACACACGACGTATATTTTTCGTTTTAGGCACGGTTTTTTCTTTCGTTTGGATGTTTTTATTGACAAGTCAAATACGTTAAAATTTAATCATTGATTCTGCGTTCCAAGTCCATGCGTTCGTGTAGAATTCTAACAATTTCAATGGTAGTTTCTGAAACTTGATGATAAAAAATAATGTGTTTCCCTACTTTGAATCCGATTAAATTCGCTTGTATGTTTTGATATGATTTTCCGATATTCGGTTTTTTGGCAATTTCTTTACAAGCCAATCGAATTCCTTGATAATAAATGTCTGCTTGACTTTCTGACCATTTTTGCACGGTATACTTCCAAATAGCGGTTAAATCATCAATAGCTGTTTGTCTAAAAATAATTTCAGCCATTTACTTTTTCTCCGTTTTAAGCTTAGCTAAATGCGCATCGAAGTCAAAATTTTCAACTAATGGACTGTTCATGCCTTCTTGAATTGCATGTCGCAATGCGATGACTTTATTTTCTTCGTTTTCTAACAATCGAAGTCCCGCTCTAATTACTTCGCTTTTATTTTTGTAACGTCCTTCTGAAACTTGCGATTGCACAAACTCATCAAAATAGGTTCCTAACAATATGGATGTATTTTTACTCATGACACATTTTTTATAAATATACCAATAATTGGTATATTTTACAAATTGATATTGATAGTAAGAGTATCCAACTTTTACGTTCAGCTAGTGAAAGTTCTTTGAAGACTGTTTATGAATTTGCTGAACAACAGGAATAAAAGTATATTAAAAATTGGTAAATTACCTCTCAACTTCCTCAAAAACTACCTTTCCGTCCGCGTCAATGTATTTGTACACACTTCCCAAAATTCCGTTGGTGATGATGGAATAACTTGCGTCCTCTTCCTTATTGTCAAGCAATGCTTCGTTGTCGCCCAAATAGGCAAAAACCGTTCGAAACAGATTGACAGGCGTTTTGAGTTGCGCATCATAACTTGGCGCTTGTTTGTTAGGCCATTTAATTGCTAATGCCGCAGAAAATCCTGAGTACACAAGTTTTTCGTCGGTTTGCTTTTGAAAGAATTGTTTGGTATAGTCAAATCCTACGTAACCACCATGATCTGCCGCAATGACAATCAAACTATTGGGATCGTTTTGTATGATAACTTCTGTGATTTCTTTAAGCCATTCGTTGGCTTTTTTCACTTGCGTGAGATAGTTCTCGCGTTCCGTTGCTGCTCCTTTGGAAGCAGATTTGAACGTAGAAATGTGTCCTGGCAAAATCTTTTCTATAAAGTAAAAACTACGCTTTCCTTGTTGCTTTTTGATGGTTTCCGCCAACGGTTGAATCATTTCTTTGCGCATGCCAAACGCGCCAATTCCAAACCACGGAACTTCGTCCATAGAGAAATTACAGTAATCATATTGAATTTCTGGGCGGTTCAATAATACATACGGATTTTCTATGAAGAGAAAGGTTTCGTACTCGTTGTTTTTTAGAGTTTCAATCACAGGGTTTTTCCCTGCAATGACTTCCCGTGCACCAAATAATTGTTCGCCTTTGTAATGCTGTTTCATGGAAAACATAGAACCATTTGACAATATCGTAGATGTGTAATTGCTACGAAAATCTTTGTACAATTTGAATCCGCTGTTTTGTAAATACGCTTCAAATTCACCATTTTGAAAGTTGTACGGATCTTTTCCCAATTCGGTAAAATTTACATAACCATCTGGCTGAATGACATAAATATTAGGAAATTGCGTGAATTTTGTTTGTACGACTTCTTCTGGAAAGCTTCGCCATTCATCAGCATCAAACATCGCTTTGTACAAGGTTGGAATCATTGTGGCAAATGCTACAAATGCCATGATGAATTGCAATACGATGATTTTTTTGTATTGTTTTCTGAGTCCAATCGCGAGCAACGCAGCAATGACGACTGTTAAAAGCATCATTTTTTTGTGTTGAAAGCTGTAAATTCTTCCCACAAAGTAGAATCCAAAAAACATGGCATTTAAAACTGGCAATACGTATTGTTGAAATTTATGGAGGAATTTGAGTCGCTTTGAAACTTCCCAAGAAACGCTAAAAATTACGACTGGAAATACAATATATACACAGAAAACGACTGCCAATTGAAACCATGAATTTACCAACATAAAGTTAGACGCAAATACGTACACAAACGCATATAAACCTGCTGCAATCGCAAAAATGATTGGATAGTCTTTGGTGTTTTCTACAAAGTATTCTATGTTTTTTTTAAGTTTTGACACGCTATTTTTTCTTAAATAGATAAAGTACACGTTCCGAATCTGCAATTTCTTTTTTAGCTACCAATTTGAAATGTTCGGAATAGGTTTTTTCAAAATTTTCTACATTGTAATGTCCAAATTGATCTTTGAATTCTGCTTTCGCATTGAGCAATCGTGTTGCATACGAATCGGCTCGTTTTGGGAATTCAATGATGAGGTTTTTGGAGAATGTTGCAAAGAAAGCAGCGGAGTTTTGAAACGGCACATTTCCTGTCAACGATATGTGATGAATTAATGCCAACGCTAAGGTTGCATCTGGCTGAAATGCTTTTACACGCTCTATAAACGACGAACGTTCTGTATTTTGAAAACCAATTGCCGCCGACGGATTTAGCAAATCAATCGTAAAAGGCAGCATGTTTTGTTCTTTGTTTTTTTTGACTGCATAGTGATTTTGATCTACGGCATTGTTGTCAATATCGCCCACCAACGCCAGCTCAATTTCAGTTTGTATTTCGCGCACAAATGTTCCGTCGTTTCCGCCGACATCAATGACCGTTTTGGCTTGTATTTCCTGCATCCAATCGTTAATAATAGATGATTTCTGCTGAAAAGCGGTATCCGAATAGTTTGTTTTTTGATAGTAATTTCCCCATTCTGATTGCGAGGAGAGCTTTAGTTTTTTGATGTAATTGTACAAACTGTCAATAATGTTGAACAAGCCTTTTTTGGATAACGAAGCTTGTTTCGTTGCTTTTACATCTTCTTCTTGATGCTTGTTTTCAAATTTTGCCAATAAGTGAATATTGGTATATAAAAATGGATTCAATTTTGTCTTTCCTGGCAATAAGGAAGCGATCATTTTTAGGGGAATTCCGTCAATGAAGTTCGACATCGTTTTGAGGAATTCGGCACCGTGATATTTTGCCACAACCAACGGCCCTAAAAAGTGCGTGATGAATTGTTTGTACGCGCGCCACGGTGTATTTTCTTGGTAAAAATCTAGCGAAAGCGTATCAATAAAAATAGCATTCCCTTTGTAAAAAGCGATATTGTACGCTGTTGCATCTTTTAATGAAAAGTTGTGTTGCAGTGCATATTTTTGCAGCTTTAACGTATGCAAAGCCGCTTCTTTATATTGCTGAAAACTCCACTCGTACGGATAGGTGATGAACGGAATTTGTGCAGGTTGAATACAAATATGATTTTCTGTATGTTCTGTTTCTGTATGCGGAATCAACAGTTTGTGCTGAAATGCTTTTTGAAAGAATTCGGAAGTTTGTAACGCTTCGTATTGCGGAAAATAACTTGGGAATATGATTCGTTTGATGCTATCGTTTTCAACATACACATATCCACTAGGATCGCGATACGATGAAGCATGCTGCGCATTAGTTGTCATCTTGCGATGATTTTTTGAGCGTTTCATCATTCACATCAATGTCGTCAAAAACCTCTTCTGAAGTGTCTTTTTGCAAGCCCAAAATAGTTCTGATTTTGTATTTGATACTTTTATAGAACAATAAAACTCCAGCAGCAACAGCAACAGCAGCTTGCGCAATCATGGCACCTAAGCCCGCATCAAAGTAAAGAAATTGCATAGTTTGAGATTTCAGTAAAGATATAAAAATTTACTTTTTGGCAATGATTATCTAACATAAATTCAATATTGGAAAACCTCGTAGCTATTCGACTTTTTTTCTAGTTAAATGATAGATATTGATTCCGAAAATTGCCAAATTGGTAATGATAATTGGCAAACCTACGCGCAATGTGGGCATTAAGTACCCGTATAATACAAAAAGCAAACAACCAATTCCGTTGATCTTTCGCAGGTTTTTTAAGTCTTTCATAGTGAAAGAAACCAATACGGCAAGTGACGCTAAATATCCTATAATTTCTGTTCCTGTGATTCCTAGTATGTCCATTTTTTGTTTTTTGTTGCATTTCGACTGCGCTCAATGTGGCAGGTTTTTGATTAAAAAGCTAAAATCAACAATCATACATCAAAAAAAGGTTTCACTGCGTACCAATGAAACCTTTTGTATGATATGAATTTTATATTTTAGATTGTTTTGTTACGCTTTCTTTCTACTTCCGTTAGGAATACTTTTCGTAAACGTAAGAAGTTTGGCGTTACTTCCACGTATTCGTCTTTTTGAATGTATTCCAATGCTTCTTCTAGTGAAAATTTGATGGCAGGAACAATTTTTGCTTTGTCATCGGCTCCTGATGAACGAACGTTTGATAGCTTTTTCGTTTTCGTAACATTTACTGTCATGTCGTCTCTACGAGAGTTTTCTCCAATTACTTGTCCTTCATAAATTTCTTCTCCTGGATCTACAAAGAATTTTCCTCTGTCTTGTAATTTATCGATAGAATATGGAATCGCCGTTCCTTTTTCCATAGATACTAATGAACCATTTTGACGTTCTGGAATTCCACCACGTAAGGGTTGGTATTCTTTGTATCTGTGTGCCATGATTGCTTCTCCAGCCGTAGCTGTTAATAATTGGTTACGCAATCCGATGATTCCTCTTGACGGAATTAAGAATTCGCATACCATACGATCTCCTTTAGCTTCCATACTGAGCATTTCCCCTTTACGAAGTGTCACCATTTCGATTGCCTTTCCAGATACATGTTCTGGTAAGTCGATGGTTAATTCTTCAATTGGCTCACATTTTACACCGTTTATTTCTTTGATGATTACTTGTGGTTGTCCAATTTGCAATTCGTATCCTTCTCTACGCATCGTTTCAATTAATACTGATAAGTGTAATACACCTCTACCAAATACGATAAATTTATCTGCGCTATCGGTTTCGTTTACACGTAAAGCTAAGTTTTTTTCTAGCTCTTTCATTAAACGATCTTTGATATGGCGTGAGGTTACAAATTTTCCATCTTTTCCAAAGAAAGGAGAATCGTTGATGGTAAACAACATACTCATTGTTGGCTCATCAATCGCAATAGTTTTTAAACCTTCCGGATTTTCCAAATCGGCAATCGTATCTCCAATTTCAAAACCTTCCAAACCGACAATCGCACAGATATCTCCAACTTGAACTTCCTGAGTTTTCTTTCTACCTAAACCTTCAAATGTAAATAATTCTTTGATTCTTGATTTTATAATACTTTTATCACGCTTTACTAAGGATACTTGCATGCCTTCTTTGAGTGTTCCACGTTGCAAACGTCCAATGGCGATTCGTCCTGTAAAAGAAGAATAATCTAACGACGTAATTAACATTTGCGTACTTCCTTCTTCAAATTCTGGTGATGGAATGTGTTCCATAACCATGTCTAATAATGGCTCAATAGAATCGGTTGGTTTTTGCCAATCGTCTGACATCCAGTTTTGTTTTGCAGAACCATATACTACTGGGAAATCTAACTGCCATTCTTCCGCACCTAATTCGAACATTAAGTCGAATACTTTTTCATACACTTCTTCTGGCGTACAGTTTTCCTTGTCTACTTTATTAACAACTACACAAGGTTTTAATCCTAAATCAATAGCTTTTTGCAGTACAAATCGTGTTTGCGGCATTGGACCTTCAAAGGCATCTACTAATAGTAATACACCATCTGCCATGTTTAATACACGCTCTACTTCTCCTCCAAAATCGGCGTGACCAGGCGTATCAATGATATTGATTTTAGTTCCTTTATAGTTGACAGAAACATTTTTAGAAGTAATGGTAATTCCACGTTCACGTTCTAAATCGTTGTTGTCAAGAATGAGATCCCCTGTGTTTTCATTTTCACGAAACAGTTGACAGTGATACATTATTTTATCTACCAAGGTTGTTTTTCCGTGGTCAACGTGCGCAATTATTGCAATATTTTTTATTGAAGCCATGTACTGCTGATTTTTAAGCGTGCAAATGTAGGGTTTATTTACTAGAGAAAAGAATTTTAGTGAGTTTTTAGATTAAATTCCTATGAATAAACATTTTAAGAAGTTTTTAAACGCTACAAATTATCCTATTTTTACAGTGTTTCTTTCAGAATTTACGCGTAAAGTTGTAACATTTTCATGCAGATGTCGTCTTAAATAAGGTAGCTAACGTAATTATCAATATTTTTATCGTTTTTTATTTTTAAAAATGCAGATATTGTTAAATTTGCACTCCTCCACCAAATTAATAACAAATTAGTAAACTTTAAAGACTTCATTCAATATGAAAAAAATTTTATTCCTGTTCGCAATTGCCTTTACGGTTATAAGTTGTGGAAACAAAAATACTGAATCAGCTTATATTCCAAAAGACGCTGTTGGAGTAATGTACATGAACTTAGGTTCATTGTCAGAAAAGAGTAAAGATGTTGATTTTAAAAATTTAAGCATCGTTAAAATGATGGAGGAAAATGCTCCTCAAGATTTTAAAAAGTTCATGGACGAGAACTTAACAAAAGAAAACTTAGAAGCAACGTTCCGCAATGACTTCATTTTAGGCTTCATGAAAATGGGGAACCGCATGTCGGGTTCAGGAGGATTGATTATTCCTATCCAAAGTGCAGCTGCTTTTGAAAAGATGATTGCGCCTGCAGTTGAAAAAATACCAAGTTCTGACAAACAAGAAAATGTTGGAAAAGGAGACGCATTTACCGTTTATGCCAATAAAGAAATGGCATTTGGTTACAATGAACAAACAGCATTGGTCGTTTTTTCATCTAACGGATTTGCAGGTCAAGAGTTGATTGACTTGACAAACCTAGAAGCTTCTGAAAATATTACTGCTACCGATTATTTTAAAGGTTTCTTTGATGCAGATCAAGATATGGGAATGCACATTACGTCTACACCTGTGGCAGATATGGCAAGTCCAATGGTATCTAGCATGTCTGGACTTAAAGTTGATTTAAAAAATAACAACTTTGTGTATCACACGACTTTTGAAGAAGATCGTTTGTATGCAAGTATGAAATTACTATTGAATGACGATTTAAAGTCGCTTATAGGATATGATTCGTGGATGGCTACTGGATACGATGCAAATTTATTGAATATGATGCCTAACAATCCTGCGGTTGCGATGAAAATGTCTATGGATCTTCCTGCGATGTACAAGCATGTTGAAAGCTTACAAGACAATAAAGTTTTACCAGAAATGATCAGAAAGCAATTAAAAATGTCTTTAGAAACTGCTAATAAGCAACTAGAAGGTATGACAGGAATGACTGTCCTTGACATTGCTGGTATTTTTGAAGGCACAATGATGGTTGCCCTTACAGAAGGCAAAACAGTAAAAGATAGCATCCGTACTTACAACTACGACGACGGCCCTGAGTTTAAAGTTTTTGAAAAGAAAATGCCATATATGTATGCAGCAGTTTCTATTAAAGATATGAAAAAATTTGAAGAGCTTGTAGGAATGGCAATGATGATGTCAAGACCACAAACAAAAGGGAAAAATTATTATCAAATGTCCGACGATGCTTTTGTATTGTTAAAAGGCAATGCATTATTTATCACCAATGATGAAAGTAAAGCAGATGAAGTATATAATAATGGAAAATTAGCTTCTAATCTTTCTGGATTTGAGCACAAGTCTAAATTAGACAATTCTATGTACATCTACTCTGCTTCTGGCGCAACAAGTATGTTTTCTGACATGATTACTGGTATGAATCCGTATGCGAGTATGTATGGAAACGACATGGGAGTTGATGACACGTATAAAATGATGTCAGAATATTTTGGAGATAGTCACATGATTATGAATGCTGATGGACTGGAAGCGTATACGTACATGAAAGGCGAAGGAAATTCACTAGAAAATATGATTGCCTATATCAATGCAATGACAGAACAATCTATGAAAATGATGGCACGTTTTTAAATAATAGAATCTTACAAGATTTACAAACGTGATTATAGATATACAATCAATACATCCAACTTACTTTACTCCAGCTTCCTCCGAAGTTTGGAGTAAAGTTTTTTATTTGGAAGCTGGCGGAAAGTACTTGGTAAAAGCAGCTTCAGGTAGTGGAAAGAGTTCTTTTTTTAATTTTTTATACGGTTTAAATAATAAGTTTACCGGAAGTATTCTTTTTGATAAAGAGGATATTTCTAGTTTTCCGGAAACAACATGGACACAGTTACGCCGTGAAAAAGTCTCCATCGTGTTTCAAGGATTGCGCTTGTTTCCTGAACTGACGGCTATGGAAAATGTGCAACTGAAAAATCAATTGACAAATCATAAAACGGAAACTGAAATTTTAGCCTACATGAAACGTTTACACGTAGATGAATTGGCCGATAAGAAAGCAGAAACTTTGTCGTACGGACAACAACAACGCGTTGCCATTGTGCGCGCACTTTGCCAACCGTTTGAATTGTTATTGCTCGATGAACCTTTTAGTCATATTGACGATGCGCAAATTGACAATGCTACAAAATTAATCATTGAAGAAATTACCCAACGAAAGGCAACTTTGCTCATTGCGAGTTTAGGAAATTCATACAATATTGACTACACAAAAACATTGCTCCTGTGATTAAAAACTTGTTACATAAACAAATTCACTTTTCGCAATTGCTGTTTTTTGCGTTGACGTCTAGTCTTGGATTGGGAATTTTACTCGTGGTTTTCCAACTGTTTTTGGATACACAACCACTTTTTAGTTCTTCTAATGATTTAATGGGCAATCAAAATGTAATTATCTCTAAAGCTTTGGGCATTGATAATGCATTTACAGATGAAGAAATCGAGGTTCTAAAACAGCAAAAATTCATTACAAAAGTAGGTGGTTTTACCAACGGAACGTACAGAGTTCGTGGAACGGTCTCTTTTGCAGGAATCAGTGGTATTACGACCGATATGTTTTTGGAAGCAATTCCGAATAGTTTTATTGATATTCAGGATGAGAATTGGAAATGGTCTCCGAGTTCGCGGGAAGTTCCGATCATCATTCCAAAAAATTATATTGATTTGTATAATTACGGTTTCGCGCCAAGCTCAGGATTGCCGCAAATTGATGAAAAGTTGATTCAACAAATTCCTATTGAACTGGATTTGATAGGTTCTGCTGGTAGAAAAAAATACAATGCCTATATTTTAGCGGCTTCTGAAAAGATAAATTCCATTATAGTACCGCAAACTTTTTTACAGCATACCAACCAATTGTTGAGTCCTGACAAGGAAATTAAAATTTCGCGGGCAATTTTGGAAGTAATTAATCCTTCTGATCCTACATTGCTGGAATTTTTAGCAAAAAATAAATACCAATATTTTAAAGCTGAGTTATTAAGTTCTCGCATTAGTTACTTTTTGCAACTCGTATTATCAATTGTATTTGGGATTGGAATTTTGATCACGTTTTTATCTATTACGTTGGTGATTACCAATATCAACTTACTCATTTTAAAGAACAAACAAACCATTTGTCAATTGCACTTTTTGGGCTTCTCTCAAAAACAAATTGCAGCTGTATATCTTACATTATCGTACAAAATTTTAGCAATTTCTATTTGTATTGCAGTAGCACTCACGTTGATTTGCAAGTTTGCTTTCATACCGTTTTTAAAGAATTTAAACGTGGAGTTTTCTGCGTTTTCATTAGTGTATGTGTGCATTGTTGCAATTGTTTTATTTGTTGTGCTTGCAATTTATTACACCAAACACACCAACAAAAAAATCAAGCAAATGACCGCGGTCAATACCAGCTTACTTACTACTGAAATTTAGTGTATCTTTGCACAAAATTTACAAATATATGCAACTTAGTTCTATACCAAAGATCAAACATACGACTTCCAATAATTTCTTTTTATTAGCAGGTCCCTGCGCTATTGAAAGTGAAGATATGGCATTGCGCATTGCGGAAAAAGTAGTCGCAATTACGGACAAATTAGAGATTCCGTATGTGTTTAAAGGAAGCTTTAAGAAAGCCAATCGCAGTCGTATTGATAGTTTTACTGGTATTGGAGATGAAAATGCCTTAGAAATCCTTAAAAAGGTTTCTGAAACCTTTGATGTGCCAACAGTTACTGACATTCACGAAGTTTCGGATGCTGCCAAAGCAGCACAGTATGTAGATGTGTTGCAAATTCCTGCATTTTTGGTGCGCCAAACCGATTTGGTGGTGGCGGCAGCGAAAACTGGAAAAGTAGTGAATTTGAAGAAAGGACAGTTTATGAGTCCTGAAAGTATGCAACACGCCGTAAAGAAAGTACACGATTCGGGAAATGAAAACGCTTGGATTACCGATCGCGGAACGATGTTTGGCTATCAAGACATGATTGTCGATTTTCGTGGCATTCCGACCATGAAACAATTTGCGCCAACTGTTTTGGATGTGACACACTCGTTACAACAACCCAATCAGTCCAGTGGTGTGACAGGTGGACGTCCTGAAATGATTGAAACCATTGCACGTGCTGGCGTAGTTAATAATGTTGATGGTTTGTTTATTGAAACTCATTTTGATCCTGCAAACGCTAAAAGTGATGGTGCTAACATGCTCCATTTAGATCATTTGGAAAATTTGTTGAGCAATTTGGTTAAGATTCGCAGAACGATTCAGGCTTTGTAGACTTCTTAGACTTGCTTAGGTTTTTAGATTTTTTAGATTCTTTTTTGTTGAAACTTCAATACAAACTAGCAGCTTCTTTTATGATATCAAAGAAAATTTTAGTGTTGATGTGTTTCACATCTTTATATCGAAGTGATGCCATTTGCTTTCTGTTTTTTGTCACCAAATGTGAAGGATGCATGGTAAGTTCGCCGCCTTTTACCAAACCAACATCTACAAATTTCTTTTTATGGCTCGCATTTAAGTAACAAAATGGTTTTCCTTTGTAATAGTAAAATGGAATCCTGTATTTGTATTTTAGTTCTGCGGTTGGCAACAAATGTTCAATTAATACTTGCAATTCTAGTAAGATAGATTTGTATGGTTCTGGTTGTTGTACTATGTAGGTTTCTGCGGGATTCACTTTTACTTTTAATGACTTCAAGATAAAACATATTTTACTCTTTCTACAAAAAAAAGAGTCTACAAACTGTAAACTCTCTTTTTATAACATCGTTTTCTTCAAATGTTAATAGCAGCCTCTTGTATCTAAACAATCTCGAAACGTACCGGTTCCGCAATAGTCAGTATTACCATTAGCAGTTGTTGTAGGTCGCGTACATTCGGTATTAGTACAAGATAAACAAGTTTGTTTGTTATCTTGTGTATGACACTCCAATTCAGTTGGACAAGCAATACTGGTTATAGTAATTGGTTCTGTATCTACATTTACAAGCGATCTACCGATGATGTTTTTCATGGCATTAAAGGATACAACAGTTGTTTTTTGAAATTTCAGTTTGGAGATAATTTGTTTTTTCTTCATAATCATTAGGGTTTCATAAGTTATGCTCAAATATAAATCCACAAATGTATTTTTAGTTAAAAAAGCATCTAGAAATTCATAAATCCCGAGTATAATTTTATTTATGTAATATTCTGATTTTCAAGGTTTTTTATATAGTATGAAGGATATAAACCTGTTTTATTTTTAAAAGCTCTTGAAAAGGACTCAGAACGATTAAAACCTATTTCTCTAGCAATAGAATCAATGGTATACGATCTAAATCGCTTATCTTCCTTCAATCTTCTGATCGCATAGTTCACTCGTAAATCGGTAATATAGGCTGTAAACGATTTTCCTTTGTGTGCATTCACTAATTTTGACAAATAGGAAGTGTTCGTCTTTAGTTTTTTAGCCACTTCATTCAAACTACTATTTTTACTTAAAAACTGTTCTTTATCTTCAAAGCTTTGTAATTTCTTGAGTAGTTTTATTTTGGTTTCATCAATAATTTCTACTTCTTTGGAAGCAAGTTCTGTCGAGATTTTCTTTTTAGAAATACTTTCTTTGGGAGCTTCTTTTTTGAATACTTCTTTTTGTACACCTACTTTACTTTTTTGTTTTTCTTCTTCTAAACTTTGTAAAAGTGCTATAAACTTTTGTTGATTGTCTTTTTCACGCTTTTTATAAAAATATATCAAACCAATTACTACAAAAAATCCCAAAAAGGCACTTATATATAATACGGTTCTAGTTTTTTCGGTTTTCTGTTCCGCTTTATTTAATTCTTCTTTTAACGATTGTAAGTCATATTTTTTAATAATGTCTACACTAATACTACCTTGTCGTTCATCATTTTTCTTATAGGCTTCATTCGCTTTTTCATAATATTTTATACTATTTTTTGTATTTCCTATTTCATTATATGATTTTGCCAACAATGCATACGTTTCTTCCAACTTTATAAAATCAAGTTTATTTTGTTGCATTAAAGTACCTGCTTTGAGCAAAATATGTATAGCTTTTTGAAACTTTTTTTCTTTGTAAAACACTTTCCCTTTTTCAAAATAAATAAGTGGAATTTCGGTAGTCACTGTTTTTATTTCTTGTGCAATAATTAAAGATTCATCCAAAAGTTCATGAGCTTTTGAATAATTTTCATAAAATCGCTCAATAGTTCCTAAAAAAGAAAGTCCATAAAACTCATATTCTTTATAGTTATTATCTCGACTAAGTTTGATTGTCTTCTCACAATATATTCTGGCTTTAGGATAATTTTCAACCTTTATGTACCCTTTGATCAAAGCAACATATACTTTTATTTTCAAATTAATTAATTCTCCTACTGTGCCATCATTAATAACAATTAGAATTTTATCAAGTAGTTCAATAGCACCAACATTATCATTCGTTTCAAGTTTTATCAATGCTAAATTCAATAAAATAGCCAACTCTCGCTTTACATTATTACTTGCTTTTGCTAATTCTAGTGCTTCTAGATTAAATTCCATTGATTCTTTATAATTTCCAAACTTGAAATAAAAATTTCCTCTATTGATTAAGGAAGATAGAATCAGATCATTATCCTTTAATTCAACTGCGATCTTGTATAATTTGTCAACATATAATAGTGATTTCTCAAAGTTCAATTGATTGTGATGCCAGTGCGCCAGTGCATAATTTCCCCAAAATTGTGTCAATAAATCTTCAGATTGAAGCATTTCATCTTTAATGTAGCGAAGACATACAGATGCTTTTTTTGGATGTTGTTTATATTTTTGCAAGAATACACCCGTAAACTCTTTAGGCGCTAACTTCCGCAACGAATCTTTAAATACTTCTGCATTAAATTGTGGAACGGTATCTTGAAATGTCGTCTGAGAAAATGAATAGTGTCCAAGACACATACCCATTATAAATAGTAAAAAAGCAATACGTTTTTGGGACAGCATGCGGGGGCGTTGTTTCGGTTTTAAAATGATTTATGGTAGGTAGATGATCAAAAATAGTGGTTTTCTTATAATTAAAATAGTATTTGAAATGCTAATTTTATAAAACAACAGTTATTTGACACAAACAAAAATGAGATCTTTCCCCTTTTGAAACAAATTCTACACTGAGTAGAAAGCTTTTAAACATAAAAAAACTCCCTAATTTTTTTTAGAGAGTTTTCATGAATGTATAGATGCTAAATAGCGAAGATCAGTTGTGTGTTATTAACAATCTCTTTCGCTTTGATTACTATTTCCTAATCCAGTTTTACAACTTATTCCAGGTAGTGTCTGAGGCTCTGTAGTAACTACACATAAAAAGTTAACAGATGGTATTAAATCATCTCCGCCAAGTACATTATTGAGATGAGATACACTTACTTTTTTCATCTCTAATTTGAGTTTTCTTTCTTTTTTCATAATGTTTGATTTTATAGTTTAATGTTGCATCAAATATACTCGAAAATAAAAACGAGCTGTAAAATTGCTAGTCGTTATTTATAAATAACGGGCAATTTAAAAACGCAACTTACTGTTTTTCAAGCTCTTTAATAAAGTATGAAGGATATAACCCTGTTTTTAATTTAAAGGCTTTCGAAAATGATTCAGAACGTTTAAAACCAATTTCTTGTGCAATAGCTCCAATGGTAAATGACCTAAATTTGCGATCAATCGACAATCTTTCAATAGCATATTCTACTCGTAAATCCGTAATGTATGCTGTAAATGATTTTTCTTTATGTGTATTGATAACCTTAGATAAATAGGTGGTGTTGGTTTGTATTTTTTTAGCCACTTCTACTAAAGTACTATCTTGACTTAAAAACAGTTCTTTTTCTTCAAACTCTTCCAAGTTCTTTAAAATCTTTTCCGTTTTTGCATCTATCGCTACCGCTTCTTTTTTATGTTTTTGTGTGTTTTCTGCTACTCTTTTAGGTGTAGCTACTATTTTTTTGTTCATTGCAACCTGTCCTTTTCGCAGTTTTTCCTGCTGACGCTTTTCTTCCAATTGAAGCATGACCGCATTAAAGCGTTTTTTGTTTTTTTGTTGTTGCTTTTTGTAGTAAAATATCAATCCTATAATTACGAAAACTAATACTGTAATACCCGTAATGTACAGAGACGTATTGCGCTTTGACGTTTTTTCTAACTCATCAATTTCTTTTTTTAATTCTTCATGACCAAATTTATTTATGATCTTTGCATTTAGTGCAATTCTTTTCTTATTACTTTCTGCATCTATTTGCCGTCCTTTTTGATAATATTTCATAGCATTTTCACTATTTCTCAACGCTGTATATGCTTGCGCTAGGTAATAGTACATTTCTTGTAAACTGAGAATTTGTAATGTAAAATGTTCCTTGTTTTTTTCCAGCTCAAGAAGTTCGTCCACTACTTTTTGAAACTTTTTTTCATCATAATACGACTTCGCCCTATATAGTTTTAGAAATGCTTCCATACTTTCTTTTCCGTTCACATTTACAATCACTTTTTCCGCTTCATCTAATAATTGATAACTCTTTTCAAATTCTTTATTATATCTGGCTATTTCTGCAAAAGCTGATAATAAATGTGCCTGCGAAATTGGGTCATTGATCGTTTTATTTTGTAAAATTCCTTCATTGCAATATACAGTAGCGGTTTTGTAGTCCTCTTTATGTATATAAGCTACACATAAGTTTACATAAAGATTGAGTTTATTTATACTGTTGGTTAATGTTGGATCTTTTGTTATTTTTTCTAAACTTTCTAACAACAGTTCAATGGCTCCATCTGTATCGTAGGCCTGTATTTTGACTAACGCTATGTTGGTCGATGTATAAACGATTCTTTTAGCATTTTTCTTTGCTTTTGCAATTTCATAAGCTTTGTAATATGCTTCTAATGCCAGTGTATTCTCTGCATGTTCATAATAAAAAACTCCTTCACGCAAATATCCTAAGTATAAAATACTATCATTTTGGATTTCTTTGGCTAGGGTTATTCCTTTCTTTACCAGCGCAATGGCTTCTTCATAATTTCCTTTTTTATTTTCCCAATTTGGAATGGTAATATACGCGCCAGCAGCTTCTTTTAAGTTACTAGAATTTAAATAACCCTTTATATGAGTTACCACTTTTTCTGTTTGAAGAGAATCTGAATCCCGTACTTGGCAATAAAGCTTTATGAGTTGATGAAAAGATTTATTTTGTAATGATTGCTCAAATACGTTGTTGTCTAACTGCTCAGAATCTGTGTTTTGAGAAAACACCAAAGAAGTAAAAAAACAAATGAATACACACAATATACGCATGCTCCAGTAGTTAAAACTAAATTTTAATAGCATATTTTATTCTGATTGTAATTATTGGGAATACTCAAAAATAAAAAAATTAATTGCATTAATTGACGTTTTGCTCTATAAATGTAGAACAAAAAAAATCATAAAACATCCTTAAAAAGACACATTTTTACCTTAAAAACTGCTTTTCAGCTACTTATTGCCATGATTTAGGTTCGAAACTAGTTATTTTTGGGAAGACTGAAAATAAAGGTCGCACCATTTCCTTCAGCGCTTTTTACATAAATTTTACCTTCGTTGCGTTCAACAATTTTTTTAACGAGTGCTAACCCAATTCCAATGGCTTCACCATCCATGTCGGATCGTAGTTTTTGAAACAACTCAAAGATTTTTGTGTGATACTTTTCTCCAATTCCCGGACCATTGTCTTTAATAAAAAACTTATGGCGCACTTTATTCACTTCATAATTGATGGAAATTTCAATCTTCTCCTTGTCATTATGTTTGATGGCATTTTGAAGCAAATTCCAAAATACTTGCTGCATTTGCGACTCGTTACACACAATTCTAGGTAGCTTTTTTTCCATGGTAATGGAGATGTTCTCAGAAGATATATTATTTATAATACGCTTCACCAATGTGTGTAAATTTACCTCTTTCATCGCTTGCTC
Source organism: Kordia sp. SMS9 (assembly GCF_003352465.1). Taxonomy (NCBI): domain Bacteria; kingdom Pseudomonadati; phylum Bacteroidota; class Flavobacteriia; order Flavobacteriales; family Flavobacteriaceae; genus Kordia; species Kordia sp. SMS9. The sequence continues at coordinate 5,327,986 of NZ_CP031153.1, forward strand.
ATTATCTGCTTGAAGCGAATAGTTTAAAATACCTTCTACGAGCAAATCCATTTGCGTAACTTGCGTTTTTATTTGTTGCAAACTCTTCATGGCTGTAGCATTGAGTTGTTCGTCATCATCTTCTGAAAGCCAATCGGTCAAAGTATAAATATTGCGCAATGGACGTTTTAAATCATGAGAAACCACATAGGCAAACTCTTCCAAATCTTTATTTTTATCTAACAATTCTTTCGCACGAATTTCCAAATCTAACGTACGTTTTTTTACGGTATCTTCTAGGGATAAATTCATCACTTCCATCTTTTTACGGTAGCGGATAAATCCATTCATCATCCAAAAAGAACAGACAAAAATTGCCATTGTAGACAGTAAAATAGCACTTTCGGAAACCACATCTAAATCTGAAATAAATACCGCATACGCCAAATGAATTGTTTCTGTGGTACTATACACCAACACTAAAATTCGATTACTTAACAACAACACGGAACCAAAGATAAAAACATAGGTAACCAATAAAATATCTAGCGAAAAGTCATTTAAATACGCAGTATACGTGAGGTAATGTTGAAACGCCATCGTTGACCAAAATACAAACCAACCATAATGTTGTAAGATAAATTTTGATTTTAAGTTTACGGAAACACCAACCAATAAAAAAAGCAGTGCAAAAAATATATTTCCATAAAAAGGTAGTACAATTTCTGGATTGTAATATTTCATCAATTCCAAATAAGCATACGTACTTGGCGCACCCAAACATAGCGTAATACTGCTATTTCTGATTTCAAACGGCTCTAAAGCGCCTAAATTTTTGAATACGTTTTTTATCATGGTAAATGGTACACTACTTATAAAAAATCATGAGGTGATTTGTGATGGGATGGTAAAAATAAACGCGGTTCCTTTGCCTAATTCACTTTGAACCGTAATTGTGCCGCCATTGCGTTCAATAATTTTTTTAACCAAAGCCAAGCCAATTCCGATAGAATCTACTTCCGATTTGACTTCTAATTTTTGAAACAACTCAAAGATTTTCTTGTGATACTTTTCAGCAATTCCAGGACCATTATCTTGTATGGTAAATTGATGTCCCGCGGCTGTTTGTTGGTAGTTGATATGAATTTCCACCAAATCTTTGTCATTGTGTTTGATGGCATTTTGAATCAAATTCTGAAAAACCTGTAGCAATTGCGATTCGTTAAACGTAATTTTTGGTAATTTATTTTTTACAAGAATCTCTACGTTTTCGCTAGCATTTACCGTGATAATTCTGTTGACTAATGATTGCGCATTTACAGTACTTACGTTGCGTTCCTTGTCCATCTGCAAGGAATAATTCAAAATTCCTTCAACCAACAAATCCATTTGTGTGACTTGCTCTTTGATCAATCGTAAGCTTTGATTGGTTTCTTGGTTGAATTGATATTCGGTATCATCGGTAAGCCAATCGGTTAAGGTATAAATATTTCGCAACGGACGTTTTAAATCGTGTGAAACAACATAGGCAAACTCTTCCAAATCCTTATTTTTCCGGAGTAATTCTTTCGCTCTATTTTCCAAATCTTCTGTACGTTGTTCAATACGTGCTTCCAATTCGACATTGATCGCTTCTAGCTTTTTCCGGTAACGAATCAGTCCGTTCATCACCAAAAAAGAAAAGATAAAAATGGTACTCATAGAAATCAAAATAGCACTTTCAGAAACAGCATCTAAATCTGAATAATACACTCGATATGACAAATGCACCAACTGAGAAGCACTAAAAATAATGACCAACAAACGATTGCTCAACAATAAAACAGCTCCAAAAATAAATACATAGGTCACTAGCAGATAATCCAGTGAAAAGTTGTTCAACGCAGTTGTATACGTAAGATAATATTGAAAAATCATCAGACTTACAAACGTAATCCAGCCGTATGCTTCATCTAGGAATTTGTTTTTGAAATACGGAATAATTCCCACCAACACAAACCATACAGAAAATACAATTTCTCCACGATACGGAATTATAAGATCGGGATTGTAATACAGCATCAGCAATACATACATGTAAGTGCTTGGCCCAGCAAGTAGAAAGGTATTACTACTGTTTGTTATTTCAAAACGTTCAAGTCGCCCAATATCTTTGAGATATTTTAAAACTTTTGTCAACTAATTAAATTTAGGTTAAGTTTTTAAAGTTATGCAAATGATTTTAAATAATGATACTTCCACACAAAATATATTGGAATGTCATTTTTTTAAAGAAAAACCAACTATATTATTAAGAAAAATGAAGGTTTCAACTAAGTTGCAAATAAAAAATAGAAACACATTTCACTAAAAAAACGAAAGAAAGCTATTTTTCACTTGTACATTCCACAATTTTTATTTTACTTTGTATTTCAAAGTACTTTTAATATGACATCATCAGACTATCTAGAAGACATTAAAGAAATTAAGCAGCTTATGAATAAATCTTCTCGGTTTATTTCATTGAGTGGACTTTCAGGCATCATGGCAGGAATCTATGCGTTGATTGGTGCTTGGTTTGCACGCGTACAATTAAGAAGCGCCTACGAAATTAAAAGCGTTTCTAAATATGAAGAAATGTCGGTATTTGCAAATGGAATTACCTTCAAGTTAATGACAATTGCTGCCATTGTATTGTTTTTAGCCGTTGTCACGGGAATTTTCTTAACGCAACGAAAAGCACGGAAAAACGGTGAGAAAATTTTTGATAAAACAGCTTTAAAACTTTTGATTAACTTTTTGATTCCATTGGTTACTGGCGGACTTTTCGCATTGGTGTTATTGCAAGAAGGCATTGTGTATCTTGTAGCTCCAGCAACACTTATTTTTTACGGATTGGCTTGTGTCAATGCTAGTAAATATACACTTGGACATATAAAGTATTTAGGATATGCAACGATCATTTTAGGACTCATTGCTACACAATATGTCGGATATGGTTTGTATTTTTGGGCAATTGGTTTTGGCATTTTTCACATCATTTATGGCGGATTAATGTATATTCTAATTGAACGAACAGCAACATAATTGTGAGTATTATAAACAACATAAATAAAGCATTTGATCACCGAATTCGTTTGGGCATTATGTCCATTTTAATGGTGAACGAATACGCCGATTTTAAAATGCTGAAAGAATTGCTTTCTATCACAGACGGAAACTTGGCAAGTCATGCAAAAGCATTGGAAAAAGTGGAATATATTAAGGTGGAAAAACAATTTATCGGGCGAAAGCCAAATACACGATATAGCGCCACAAAGTTAGGAAAAATTGAATTTAAGAAACATATTGAAGCTTTGGAACAACTCATCCGCAAAAGCGAATAATTATAAGATATGAAACAACATATACACATTTCAAAAAATTACATTAGGCTTCACTCCTAATACTTAAAACTATTTTTTTATCTATTTACTTTGAATTTCAAAGTACTTTTAAATCTATTTAAATGAACATACATCAAACAGACACAAAACAAAAAAACGTATGGATTTGGTTTAAAACCTCCATTACTGCGAGACTCATATTGATGAGCGCATTGACGTTATTACTCATGATTCCGCTGACACTGATTCAAGATTTGATCCAAGAACGCAAAATCCGACAGCAAAGCGTAGTCAATGAATTGAATGCTAAATGGGGAAATGAAGTCCTTTTGTACGGTCCCATTTTGAAAGTTCCGTATAAAACGTATGAAGAATCTGTAAAATTCAACGAAATCACGCAGCAAACGGAAAAGTATCGAAAAACGATCATCCAACACGCCTATTTTTTTCCAAAAACGTTAGACATTAACACGGATGTACAAACCATTCCTAAGAAGCGAAATAACTTTGATACCACCGTGTTTACCGCAGCTATGAATACTTCGGGTAGCTTTGATATTCCTGATTTTTCTATGAAAGCAGTGGCGAAAGAAGATATTGTGTGGAACAAAGCAACACTTGTTATTAAAACGACAAATTTAAAAGGATTGAAAAGTGAAGTAAAACTTAATTTGAACGGAAATACCTATAATTTTGAAACGTTGCCAAATACCAAAACAAATCTAAATTCACTTGAAAGTTCTTATATCGCTTTGGACGATTTGCCTTCGGAAGCTTCACGTAGTTTCAATTTTAAGCTTTCCTATAATGGTAGCAGAAGCATTCGTTTTATTCCGATTGGAAAGGTAACCAATGTACAAATGACTTCCGATTGGCAGCATCCGAAACATACAGGAAGTTTTATCACGCAAAGCAAACGCACACTTGATGATGGTGGTTTTGAAGCCAATTGGAAACTATTGCACACCAATCGTTCGTTTTCGCAGCAATATTTTGTAGTCTTGCCCAACTTACTGAATTATGCTTTTGGCACCGATTTTATCATTCCCGTAGACGAATATCAACAAAGTGAACGTGCCGCCAAATATGGTTTTTTAGTCATCGGATTGACATTTTTGATCTTTTTCCTCATTCAAACGTTGAGTAAAATTTCTATTCATCCATTTCAATATTTAATGATCGGAATTGCGCTCGTTATGTTTTACACGTTGCTGATTTCCATTTCAGAACATAGTAGTTTCTTAAAAGCCTATTTAATTGCAGGAATTGCCGTCATCGTTATGATTACGCTGTATTCTAAATCCATCTTAAAAAACTTCAAATTTCCCATCTTTATTGGTGCATCGCTTACTGCTTTGTACAGCTTTATTTATGTGATTATTCAATTGGAAGATTATGCTTTGTTGGTAGGAAGCATTGGTTTGTTCCTCATTTTGGGAGTTGTCATGTATGTTTCTAGAAAAATCGATTGGCAATTTGATATGGAAAAGGCTGTGGTTGTGTAGGTTTTGGGTTTTGGGTTAAGTTCTATTTATACATTTCGTATCAAAACATAAACATTTTAAACTTCAATCTTGTTGTTCAAGTGTTTAACAAACTTCCTAATTCCATTTGTCCTCAGCAATAAGATTGTTGGTTACTATCACAAAACGTTGTCTACAACTGACAACTGACAAAACATAAACTTCAAATAAAACCTAGTTAGTTTGGTGAGAAAACGATTCCTGATTTTTTTGGAGTTGGAGGACTGAAAAGTTCAGGTTTCGTTTTCATAATCAAATTCAAGTTAAAGTTCAAATTCACACCTATGAATATTTCTTTTGTATATCAATTATTGAAAACTGCTAAAATTATGGCGATTCTCAGTTTTTTAGGCGGCACTTTTTTACTCATTGCGTATTTCTATCATGCAGGTTCAATGGCAATTTTACAAGTAGGAATCTATTATGCGTTGCTTGCTGTATTGATCAATTGCATTCTATTTTTCACACTTTTTATCGCACTTATGCATAGCAAAATTCAACGCAAAAAGATTTTGAAATCTTTAATTTTAATGATCATCAATGTTCCCATTGGTCTCTGCTATATTGGCGTCATTGTTTCGTATCATCTTCCATAATTCTATAACAACTATTTTTAAAACACATCATTTTCGTATGCATCTAAACATTTCAAAAACACATCGTTTTTTAGCCATTTTTAGCACATTCTGTATTGCTTTATTACTTGCTCGAATATTGATAAAAGGAAGTATGTTCTATGTGTTCTTAGTGTGGAATTTATTTTTGGCAATCATTCCATACGCTATTTCTTCTTGGTTATTGCACACCCGTTGGATACGCAAACACACATTTCCGTTGTGCATATTTTTGGGAATCTGGCTGTTATTTTTGCCTAATGCACCATATTTGATTACCGATTTGATGCACTTGCGATACGCAAAATCGTCCGTTATTTGGTTTGATGCTTTGCTCCTATTTGCCTTCGCGTTGAACGGATTGCTTTTGGGAATTTTCTCTTTGCAACATGTTTTTCAAGTTTTAATGGAACGATGGAATGTTAAAACGGCAAAACGCATCCTTTTTTGTGTTGTTTTTTTATGTGGATTTGGAATGTATTTGGGAAGATTTTTACGATGGAATTCTTGGGAATTGTTTAGCGATCCAATGCTGTTGGCTCAAGATTGTTTTCGAAGCATTTTGTACCCTGCATACCGAATGAAAACTTGGGGAATTACACTCGGTTTTGGTAGTTTTCTTTGGGTGTTATTGTTAGGCGTACAAACGTTTATTCCCATAAAAAAAGCAACAACTATTTAAAAATATTTTCAAAATTTCAGCTTACAAAGGTAAACTCTTGAATATCATTCTTTTTAAATAGCTGTTGCTATATTCTTGTTTTATATTTCAGTTATATTAACAACCTGAATCTACAATCAAATCAATTGTTCCTGTTGAAAAACAACCTGAGTTGGCGCCTTCTACACGATAAAATATAGTTTCAGAGCCTGAAATCGTATTTGTATAGCTATTGCCATTAATTGCATTCGTACCACTATCAGCATTACTTTGAGTTAAATAGTAAGTGACTATTAAGCCCGTTTGTGCTTGTGTAATGTCTGGTTCAAGTTGACTAGGACTAAATACAGCAAAACCATCTGCATTACCATCACATTCTGTAATAGTTAAATTTCCTGGAGCTATTGGGATATCAAACACGTTGCATTGTAGCGTAGATACTTGGAATGTTCCGCCACTACTTTCAATACGTACAAAGATAGTATCTCCATTCAAAGCTTGATATATGATTGGTAGGGCATTTATACCATTTTGTGCATCAGCAGCCGTTGAGTGATAACTTATAATTACCGAAAAATCTCCAGCAGCATAATAGGTATTCATGCTTGTTAAATCAAAAGTAGCAAAATCACTATTAGGATTCGCACAACCTTCAATAGTTCCTGTTGTTGGATAGTTTGCAGTATCATTGTCCAAAATGGTGACGACTGCTTGCGACTGTTGATTGCTCAGATTGTTTGAAAATGCATTTCCAGTGACGAAGAAAGTTTCGTTGCCTTCCACTTGGGCATCATCAATAATTGCTATTGAAACACTTCCAGAGAGTTGTCCTGCCGGAATCGTCAAGGTTTGTACCGAAGCGGTATAATCCAAACTTTCTGAGGCAGTTCCTCCAGAAGTAGATATGGATATGACGGTATCAACTCCAGATGGATTGTTTAAGGTGACGGGAACATTAGCCGTTCCATTATCTTCTGTAATATTAATGTCTTGTAACGTAAAAATTGTTCCTACATCATCATCGTTAATTGTAACTGTCGCAAAAAGATTTTGTCCAGGCGGATTTAATAAATTTCCTGAAGCGATAGTTCCTACAATATTGAACGATTCAGTTTGCTCTACATCGGAGTCATCCACAATAGGAACCGTGAAACTTGCCGATAGTTGTCCTGCCGGAATGGTCAATGTTTGTGTAGTAGCCGTGTAATCTAAGTTTTCTACAGCAGTTCCTCCTGAGGTAGAAACTCCAACAACAGTATCAACATCACTTGGTACATCGAGTGTTACTGGAATTGTTACACTTCCCGCATTTTCATCTACCGAAACATCATCAATACTTAAAGTGGCAACTGGTTGTAAATTTGGATCATTTGGATCGTTTGGATCACTTGTTCCGTTTGGCACTAAAGCTGTACTTGGATTATCTATTCCTGTAAGTTCTTCACAGTCCGTTAAGCCATCTCCATCAGAATCGACAAAACTCCAATATAAAAATACAGTTCCAATTGCAGTTTGACCAGAATTGTTATTAGTCGCCACTACATATATTTGTTGTGTATTGCTATTTAAATCAGCTATAGAAACTCCAAATGGTGAACTTAGTGGGCCGTTTTCTGCTAATGCATCCGCTTCGGTTAGATAGAAAGCATACGTATGCAAATCATTTCCATTTTCAGCAACGATGGCATCTAAATCAAATTCCACAGGATCGCAACCTACTCCGAGAGCTTCTACCGAAAATACAGCTACATCTTCTGCATCTAAGTAATCGGGAGTTCCATCGCCATCACTGTCTTCATTTGTCGGATCGTTATCGCCGTCGTAATCTTCATCGGCAGTATTTATACCATCTCCATCATCATCGGCATCTTGGTAATTCGGAACTCCGTCGTCATCTGTATCATCATTATCAAGGTCGTTATCACCGTTGACATCTTCAAACGTATCAAAAACGCCATCTCCGTCGGTATCTTCAAATCCTGTACAAGAACTTAGCGTTCCTAGATCGATCGTTTCTGTTCCATCAAGAGTTCCCGTAATGATACTGGTAATTTGATTGCTTGTTACATCCACACCTTTTAAAGAATAGTCAATATCATCACAATAAGAAATCGTGTAGTTGATGGTTCCATCTGTTACAGGAATGATTTCTGAATTTCCATCAATAAATAATTGAATGTATCCATCTGTTACATTATCACCATTACAGTTGACAAATGTTCCTGAGAGTGTTGAGGTATTTTGTCCGCCTGTTACCGTAATGACAACATCCGTGTCTGTGGTAAAAGGTCCAATGGTTGTGGTAAATGGTTCTCCAGGACATAATGGATTTGGAACGGTGATTGTGAGTTCTTCACCTTCTGGCACCAAACCGCATTCTTCACCAGCAGCATTCGTAAATCCGTACGTTCCTGTATTATTTAGTAGTGAAGAATACACATCTAATTCTGTGTATGATAATGGTCTTCCTGCTTCGTCTATGAGTTTTATACATAAATATACGGATGGATACGGATAGTCATAATTCCAAAAAGAAAAGTGACTTACTTCTCCAACATACATATTTCCTTGCAGTGTTGCTTCTCCTTCTTCCACCCAATATCCTAATTCTTCATCAAAATGCCACAACGGAATCGTTGCTGGTGGATTGACAGAGTTTGCAGGTACAGGCATGGTAATTTGTGAAGTACTTCCATCAGAGAGTTGTAACAATTCTCCCGTTGAACTCATAAGCTCTACAGCCAACATTCCATAAGTTTCTAAGGTTACTGCATCGCCACTTCCATCTTGTGCAAATAGCATTCCTGGCATCATTGCTGCCATGTTTTCATCTTCGGGACTTAAATGTTTTAGTACTACATCTACTTGTCCTGTATATGGCGAACCATCTTGGCGAGTGTAGTTTCCATTCAATGCTACTTCCGTACCATTGCTTAGATTGACCATCGCAGTTTCACCAGAAGTAACCGTTGCAATAATGTCTTCATTTAATAGCATGATTTCAATGCGGTTTACTTCCGTGATGGATGGCGCTAAGGCTCTAGAACCTTTCATGTATCCTGCTTTTTCAGCAGTGATGTATGCAAATTTTTCGAATACTTCTGAACTGGATGCTGAAAACATTCCAAATAAGTCGGTCGTGGTAACGGTTGTTCCAATTCGGATAGTGGCACCTTGAATGGGATTGTTTTCTTCGTCAACAATGCGTCCTAAAAAACGTGCGTTTACAGAAGTTCCAAAGTTTTCTTCAAAGTTAATTGGGATTACAGGTTGCTCTTCTTCAGCAACTTGTTGTGGTACTACATTGTCGTCATTTTCACAAGAGAATGTGCATAATAATAACATACAGCATAGGAATACTAGTGATTTTTTCATCGGCTTTTGTTTAGTTAATTCACTAATATAACAATTACCTCACATTTATTCCTACCCTAGGAACTATATTTCTTACTGATTTTGAATGTAATAGTTATTTTCCATCTACATAGTCTTGCAAATACGCATAGCGTTCTGTCAATTTTCCGTCAGCAGTTGTCATTTTAGCTCGAGCTAATACACCATCTTTGTCACCATTGTAGAATGCGGGAATGACATGTTGTAAGAACATCTCTCCAAAACCTTCACTGGCATCTTTTGGCAATTCGCAGGGTAAATTGTCTACTGCCATTACGGTAATAGCATTTTTAGCATTGAAAGCAACTTCTTTTTCGGTTTGCGGATCGTAGCCATAAAAAGGATCGGCAATGGTAGAAGGACGAATAGTGCTTGCTACAGGTCCGTCAATATCGCACGAAATATCGGCTACTAAATTGATGTTGAAATCTGGATGTTTGGCATCTTCTCGTGTGAATAGAAACGGCGCACCATCACCGTAGAAATGTCCTGCAATGAAGAAATCGGACACTTTTGCATACGGCATAAAGTTACTTTTGTAGCCTGTTGGATTTTTGTAAAATGCGAACTTATCGCCTACTTTTCCATCTTCGCGTACGTTGTATTCCATCACATCGATCATACAGTATACGGGCTCCGAAAATTCTGATGTTAAGTAAATAGCGTCTGAAACTTCTTTGATGCCTAAATGATCTAGTATTTCTTTGGCGCCATAAGCAACTTTTCCTGTTCCTGAGAGTAGAATTTTTATGTTGGGAATGGTGATTTTGTCCAATTCTTTTTTTACTTCATCTAAATCGGCAAGTGTTTCTACTTTTGGTAGATGGAACAATTTGTCGCGTAATCCTAACGCACGAAAACCGTTGTAGGCGCCCACTAAACCTGCATAGCGTCCGAAACCGATCAAACGTCCACCATTGTCTTTGGTGATCACTTCATGATCGTACATTTCAATGTTTTTTGCCAACATTGCCTGTAATAATTTACGATTGTACGGTTGTTTTTTAATCGTATGTGAAAAGAAAAAGTATTTTTTGTTGGGAATTAAATGATCGAGTGGCACTTCTTTTACGCCGATCATGACATCGCAATCTGACACATCATCAGTGACTTCAAATCCTTTTTCCGCATACGCGTTATCAGTAAACACACGAATATCAGAGCTTTCTACTTTGAAAGTGGCTTGTGGAAACTGCTCGTTGGCTTCGGCAAGTTTTTCGGGAGAGAATACTACGCGTCTGTCTGGCGGATTTTTACGTTCTTTGATGATGGCAAATTTCATGGGCTATTTTCTCTTTTAAATTTTTTTCGAAGATATTAGATTTTAAAAGTTTTTACAACTGATTTTTCATCTGATTGAAACTTTAGCTATTGTTAGCAGTTAGTATTATTTAAAATAAATTGATTACACACACCTTGAATACTTTAAAAAAGTGTTAACTACGGAAAAACCTTACTTTAAATTTAGATACAATTGGTATTTTTAGGTGTATTAATAAAAAAAAGTTATTATGTTAAAAAATCTTTTACGCTTACCGGAAGTAACACAATTAAAAAAAGAAGAACAACTTCGAATTAATGGTGGTATTGTTTGTAATTATGAATGTTGGGAAACCGTACCTTCGCCACCATGCATCTGTTTTAGATGGGAATAATTACTTTAAATGAGTGTCAGAATGGCATACTATTACTCAAAAAGTGTGTTTTGCATACTTTTTGATATATTGTATGTATGTTTTGAAAAGATTGTGTAATTTCGCAATCCTTTTCTATTTAAAGGAAAAGTTCTTAAACATATTGGGGTCGACTGGTTTTGACAGCGAGTCGAATTGGAGTGTAAGCACGTCGAGCGCTGAGAAATAGCTCGTAAATCTCATATTTCACACTTTTTAAATGGCGAGAATAACTACGCTTTAGCTGCCTAATCTGAATTATAGTAGGATTGGCCTCGTTTCCGTAAGACGGAAAGGCTGAATGTCTCCTGGTAGCCCTTGTTGATGGCGACCAATTTTGAGACACCATAAAAGTCAACATCGAAATTATGTAGCTTCGTCATAATTTTTACAACTAAGAAGATAAGCAAATAGTGGGCGGTTTTTGGTCAGCTATTTGTCGAAAATTAAACAAGAACTAAGCGTGTAGAAAGCATTTTAATTGCTTGTTTGGACGAGAGTTCGATTCTCTCCGACTCCACAAATAACGCTCTAAACATTGATTTTAGGGCGTTTTTTATTTTGGGTGTAAATTTAGGTGTAAGTAGAAGTGTTTTTAATCTTATGAAAACTTGATTTTATTTCATTCTAAGTTTTCAACCAAATAATCTAAAGATTTGATGTGATAATCTTCTTTTTGATAATCATTCGTTTTACAAAACTTCTTCAATAGTTCGTAAAGGTTGTTTGTAAGAATGAAGAAGTATAAACCGTTTTTGATATTCTTTTCGATCTCAAATTCATGTTTGTACTTTTCCAGTTCCGACTTTTTTTGCTTTAATTCTTTTAGTAAAGCTCTGTTTACTTCTTTTTGATTTGTCATATACGATAATTTTAATGTTACAAAACATTACAAATATAGCTAGTTAATATCAAAAGATAAAATAAGATATAACATTTAAACGCTACCTTTGTATTTTTATATAGCCTTGAGATGTTAAATAGTATTTTTTATGTTACGTGTAAAAGAAGTTGCAAAGAGTAAAAATATAAGCTTAGAACAATTAGCCAATATTTTACAAATAAATCGAGTTACGTTAAGTAGAACAATTAACGGCAACCCAACCGTTGAAACATTGACAAAAATAGCCAATGCGCTTGATGTTGAAATTAACGAGTTATTTAGTTCCTCTAAAGGTAATACGAAGCTTCACGGCTATGTAGAGTATAAAAATGAAGTGTATCGCATTAATTCAAAAAAGGATTTGGAAAACTTGCTTGATGTTGTTAATCCATAAAAATTAATAACTAAAAATTTTACCAACAGTTTTTAGCTTATCGATTTTTAGAATATAAAAGTTATGAAGAATATATTTTTTATGTTTTATCGGTCACTTAATGGAGTAAGTATTTTTTAGATACAATTCATAATTTGTGTAATACTATTGATATAATTTTCTACAAAAGTTAGTATTTATGAAAAATAGACTTGAAAGTAAATTTAATTGGAAATATAAATTGATAACTAAGTATAATCTAAATTGGAATAAAATTTCAAAATTAGGAAATAATAAATTCATTAGAAGCTTTTACATCTATTTAATATTAATTCCTATTATAACTAAATTTTTATCAAAAGCTGATGAAACAATCACTCTTTTTGGAATTCCTTTTGACATAGTATTACCCTTTAGTTGGAAAATGTTCTTTTTTTCTGCATTGTTTTTTACGATAGCAAATATTTTGTACTCTTTTTATGCACCAAAAATAATTATTGAAAATAAGTATTTTAGTGATTTTATAACAAAGCATTATACTTTCAATCATTTAGAATCATATTGTCAAAATATTGGTTTGTACATTGTAAGAGTATCCATACCTAAATCTAGTAAAATGAAATTTGCAACTATGTTTCCAAAGGATAAAACAGTTTATGAGGTATATAGTGGTAATGTCTTCTTACATAGTTTGCAAGAAGAGAAACCACTAAAGAAGTTTAAAAATAAAAAAGAATTACTTCCTAATTTGTTCTATTTTATATATGAAATAGCAAATACATACAATTCAAAATATATAATAATAGTTAGTTTTCTGTATTTAATTGGTATTTTAATGTTCTTAATTGTATTTACTTCAAATTTAATTTATGTCATACAGCAAATTTAAATCATTGTAAGTAATTTATTATATTTATACAAACTTTATAAGTTATGGACGAAAAACTAATAGATTCAATCATTGAACAAATTGAAAAACTCGATGGTTCAGAAGAATTAGAAATACATATTGAACCTGGTTCTGCTACTCCTGAACAAATAGGCGAGTTTCTTGCAAAGCTTTCCATCTTTTACAGGATGCTTGGTGGCTCTAGTTTGACTTTCAATAAAGATAATATTAAAGTTCATATTTTACAGGAGTCATGATAGGAGAAAAAGAACAAATGCAAGGTAGAACTACTGTTACTACCAGACCTACAAATCCTGACAAAAATGGAGAAAAATCTAAATGGAAACTTTTTTTGGGTTTTGTTTTGAGTCTTTTTAAAAGAACAACTAAAGGGGTTACTAATCATTTTGAAGGAGAAGCAGAAAGAAGAAGAAATGAAGCTAATAAACTCAAAAAAGAAGAAGAATTATTTGCTCAACGAATAGCAGAATCTGCAACTGAAATAGCTAGCAAAAAGCAAGCTATGCTTGAAAAAGATTTTGAATTAATCGACGCTTTGAAGCTTGAAAAAGATCCAAAAATAATGCGATTAAAATTAAAAATGCTGTTAGAAGAACGCCCACATATAAAAGAATTTATTGAAGAATTAACTACAGATGAAAAGATTTTGAAAGTAAATAACTTCTGTGAAATAAGTTTTTCTTTTAAAAAAATAATACAGATATACGGCTTGTGTCTTTATCAGATAGTTCTAAAACATATTCCATAAAATTACATGCCCAAGAAAATTTAAACTGGGAACTAAGAGACAGAAAAGGAATAAAAAATATTGTCTACGCAGCAAAAGGTAAAACAGAATCACAAAATTTAATCATACTTCATAAGGAATTACCCAAAAAATTAAATGAAGAAATAGTCGCATTGCTATCAATCAAAATAAGCGATAAAAACAAAACATTAAGTGAACAAGCAATAAAATTTTTAAGAAAAAATGAAATTGATACACTTGGAGATTTAATTTCTTATAATCTTGAAGATATTAGAAAACTATCTAATTTTGATGTTGATATACAGTCTGACCTTATTAAATTAGTAGATGATTACAAACTCGAATTTGGATTAGATTTATCAAATATTAATTTCAATATTTAGTTAAGTTTTCTATTGGAATTCTACATCAATACATTCAGAAAGCAGATATTTCAAATCAATCGACATATTGTACCCTGTTAAGCATTCGCCTGTATCGGTGTTTATCCAGTCGGTTGCATTAGACACAAACTCCCAAAGTTTATAATTTTCAACCGTGCGCACATTCGCTTCTTTTTCTTCTTGTTGAGGTAAGTTAAACCCAAAACGGTCAAATATTCGTTTTCCTTTCATTGCTGCGTTTATGTTATCCATAGCACGCGCATATATTTTCATATCCTTTTTAATACGCTTTTTGTCATTTGGGTTGGGTTCTGTAAAAACTTTAGTACCGTATTTAATCGTTTCAATCAAATCACGTTCTAAGTTTTCAACTGCTCTAAAATGCTGTGCTTTTCGTGTGCAATGAAACTTTCCGTTTCTGTTCCATTGTTTGCGCCATTCCTGTACTAAATAAAGTGCGGTTTCTCTGTTCGGCACAATAATATGATAATGCGGATTATATGTGTTTTTACTAGGGTTAAAATTACATTCGAGAGACTTAATACCTATTAACCTCATCTTTGCGCCGCGATGGTGTCGCTGTCTACATCTATCATTTATTTTTCTGAAAGCTTTTTTCATTCCAAAAATCCAACGTTGTAATTTATCTGCCTTTACAGACTTTACGGTTAAGGTAACGAAATACGGGTTTTCCCAATTTTTTAAAACAGGATAGTATGTATGTATTTTATCTGCTTTACGGATGGCATTGCAGATTGTACAGTAACGTGTTTTGCAGTAATTGGTATGAAGCCTTTTATTATGTTCCGTTAGAGTTGTACAGCAGTAGTAAGCATTCCAGTAAGATTTTGCCCGCTCGGCTGCTCCCTTGTCTTTTGCTATGTCAGCTAAGCTAAATAACATTGCGCGGGAAATCGTTTTTCTTTTCGCTCTATTTATGAGTGATTCGTTACCTATCATTTCCGTGCCATCGCCCGCTATTTGTATGTGTTGAGGTTTTTTGCGCTCATTGGCTGTCACGCTTTGTGCTAATGTATAAATCGTATGTAGATTTTTCATAACCTCTGCATTGAAGTTTATCTCATCTTTCAAAAACTTATTCCAAACCTCACTTCTCAATGAATAAATTATTTTGCTGACGTCTTTATCATCCAATAGCTTTTTCTTTAATTTTGGTCTAGTTTCAAATATTTCATCAACTATTTTTTGTGATGATCTTATATAATTTAATCTAGTTTGTTTTATAAACTTATTGAAATAGTTTGCTACGCTTCTGTGTCTGGAGTGTTCTACTTGACAAATATTCTTGAGTTGATCGAAAATAGTTTCAATAATAGCTCTTTTTCTAAGATGATATGCGTCACTCATTGGTGTTAGTAATTTAGTTTTCATATTCTTTCTGAGTTTTGTTACTAAATGGATTCCACTAGTGAACAATTCAGTAAAAAGTGATTTAGAAATATATCCTTTATCGCCAAATAGTTTACCAAAAAGCTTTTTGATGAATGCCTTAAATCGTAAGGGTTTACGATCATCAGTATTACCTTTTGTTATCATAAAGTCAATAATACCACCTTGATCATTAGTAATAATATGTAATTTAAAGCCATAGAACCAACCAAGCGAACATTGTCCACGCATAGCAATATTTTTAAAGACTTTATGTTGGTTAATGCGTCTTTTATCACAAACTCTAAGTGGTGTAGAATCTATAAAACTGATTCCTGTGCAATTGGCTAAACCACAAACTTTAAGGTAAATAGCAAGTGGCATGAAGCTTTCTTTTTTAAGTTCAACCATACGATTGTATGATACCAAAGTAGGAAACTCATTTTTTAAATGCTTACAGACATATCCTAAATAAAATTCTTTAAATGTTTTATAGCCTGATAAGTGAAAAATCACTTGAATAGTCATTACCTCAGCCAAGTTCATTTTAGTGTTACGAATACGTTTTTTACCATTAGAGAGTAAGTTTTTGTGCCAAAAAGGAACAAATTCTTGACAAAAATCATCAATTGAGCAGAAAATTTCAGTAATTTTATCCATAGAGCAGACTGTTTTAGTTTATTGAAAATCAACACTTTAATTTACTAAATTTTCTGCTCTTTTCTATGGAAAATATTCAAGTTCTTACGTCGAACTCACGTTATTTAATGAACTTGAAATTTGGTACTGTGTAGTCTTTTTTCATCTAGCCATAATTCAAAAGTGTAAATTCCTTTCTCATAAGCATTTCCGTTTTTATTTCCCCATCCGTTTAAAAATAGATATTTATAAGACCTTTTATTGGTATTTATTCTTCCTTTATAAATATAAGAATAGCCCATTGGTGATGATGTTCCAAGCATTAAAGTTCCATCAGGTTTAAAAATTTTTATTTTAAATTTGAGTTCTTTTTCATAATAAAGTGGACTCAAATAGGTAATTCGCGGATACACATATTTAACATTTGAATAAATTTTACTTCCGTATGCCTTATTGTCTTGTTGAAATGAAATATTAGACACTATAATAGTCTTATTACTTTCTATTAGATCTTGTAGATCACTATTTTTATCGACAAGATTTTGAATGTAATTTTGAGTTTTTTGATTTTCTTGCTTTAAGCTAAATACTTCTAGATATGCCGTCTCTTTTTGAATATGCTCACTATTATATGTACTATACCAATATATGGTAAGACTGAAAAAAAGAAGTGCTATTAATGTAGAGACTATAAAATGATTAATATAACTTTTGGTGATTACGGTTGGTATTTCTTTTTTACCATATTCAGTATTTGGTATGTAGGCTAATGTTTTTGTTTGTTTACAACATTGTCCTCTTTTCGTATTTTCCCAAACTTCATGTAAATATACAGTTTTACATACAGCGCATACACACACTTCATCACCAACTTTGAGTAACTTTTTTGTTACAGGATCTACACGATGATCTGCAAGTATTGAAGTATGCTTTTTTCTGTTGATGATGATAGTGTTGCTCATTTTTCTAAAATTCTATTTTAAATGGTAAATATTTCAATGTATTTGGATTATACAATATTGATTTGGTTATCTTTTTTATACTTCCAATGACATGAGCTTTTCTACATATTCTTCTGAGACATATATACCAACTTTTTCAAAAATTATAGTATCACCAGATTTTAAATGGTATGTTAATTTCTTTGTCCAAATGCCCGAAGTTTCGATACGAGCAATGTCTTTTAACCAAATTTGATGAAATACTTTATCGATTCCGTTTTTTTGTAATACTCGGTGATTGGTTAAAACAAACCAAGGTTCATTGTCTTCATCCGAAGCATCGTTTACCCAAATGAGGTATTCGTTTGGTAAAGGAGCTTGAAAATTTTTAAAAAAGATTGATATTGAATTTCCATTAGCGGGGCGAAAAAGATCGTAGAAATCATAGAGAGACAGATTAGCAACTACTCTGAAATTCATTCCAATAAAATTTAACTTTCCCTAACTCCATGCTTCATAAGATTGTTCGTAAAATGATTTATATTCTTCTGGAATTTTCCATAGTTTTTCAACTTCATTCGACAAAATTTCTTTGGGTGCTTCTTTTTGTTTTACAGCTTTTACTTAGTTCGGGATCGTCCTGTAGAGTCCCAAAATCCCAAAAAGCAAAGGTATATGCAAAGGTATTACCATATAAAAAGAAAAAAATATAGATAAATCAGATAGAGCAAAAACTAAACAAAGACCAACAAGATAACTAAAGAATATAACGGGAACATATTTTTGCTTGGGTATGCTAGGAGATCTCCAACAAAGACCTATTTGTTCATAGATAGGTTTGAGTGCGTACCTTAGGATGGGTTTAAACGGTTTTGAGGCACTGCTACGATATCCTGCATCGTGGCATATACTAACCTTGGAGCCAAAATTTTCATCAAAATATATAATAGCACTTATACTGGCAATACCAAAGAATACTGTTTTATCTAAATTTGGAAATTCTATATCATGATCTAACTTTAGTCTTTGTTTAAAATTTACATATATATCCTTATTAAATGGAATGAGAAAAAGTAGTTTTTTAGGAGGTACTAATTCCATTGCTTGATCTATTTCCCATTTTAAGTGTTCACCTTCTCCAATTCTGACCAGTACAAAAGCGGAAGTTTTCATCAAGTACTTTATTCTTTCTCTCCATTCTCTGCTTTCGAAATTGATTTGAATGGCTCCTGCATTTGGCAGTTCTGTTTGGGGATTTGCTGCTGATATAAATTTTCCAAATCGATTGAACTCACTAGCTAGAATTTCTTCTTCTGTGGTTAGTTGAGGTAAATCAACACCTCTGATTTGATAAGCAGGTTGGGTTTTGGATGTAATGAAGTCATCCGTAAATGATCGAAGATATAATACCGTATTATCCGCTTCGGATTCTGAGAAAATAGTAGCCTTGTATTTAACAGTTATTTTTTTTTCTCTAAGAATAAGATAGTGTCCAATTTTAATTATAGCTAGACAAAATATGAAAACCAATAAAAGTGATACTGCCCAAAAGAGTAATTCTAGACTAAAGCCAACCCTAGTGACTTTATAACCAGCAGATACTATACCTATAGCTCCTATTCCATATAAAATATATCCTGTTATTTTAAAAAATATTCCTAAAATATATAGTCGCTTTTTTTCCATGTCTTAGTAAAATTTTTAATTAATAAAACGTTGATCTTATAATTATTACAAATATTAAAAACATTTATACTTGTGATTTTTTACCTAGTTGAATTATTTTTTGTGTTTGTGACTATTTCATAAAAAAGGTATGACTAACCTTAATTTAAGGTGATAAAACGAACACAATCTTTAGTTAATTAGATAGATTTTCAACTGTATTTACAACGCTTTAATTTGATACTCCCATTCAAAAAAGTTCATATAGTATATACCTTTATCGTGTGGACCTTGGATAGAAATGGTATTATCTGAAATAGGATACTCATCATAATCACTTATAGATGTTAAGCTAACATTTCCTTGATTCGTCATA